>NZ_JAVFVX010000440.1:0-450 GCF_033441795.1 Streptomyces sp. ADMS
TCTTCGTGGTCTGCTCCAGGTCTCGGTTGCGGATGGCTCGGCGGGTTTCGCGGTACAGCTTCTGGGCGTGTTCCTCGGTGATCTTCAGGAGCCAGGCCAGGCGCTGTTCGGTCACTCCGTGGTGGTACGCGGCGTGGGCGACCGCGCGGCGCTCATCCTTGGTGAGGTGGACGTCGCGCCCGGCGATGGTGGCGTTGACGCGGCTGTAGTCGAGGCGGTGGGCGAGCTTCGCGTGCAGCGGCCCGCGCTCCTCCTCGGTCAGTCCGCCCCGGATGCCGTCGGTGTCGCCGCTCTCCAGTGCGGCGTCCAGGCAGGTGCGGCGGACCGGGCACTGGCCGCACAGCGACTTGGCGGCGGTGATCTTGGTGGTCTCGTCGGGCTCGGGGAAGAAGATTTCGGGGTCCACCGGGTTGTACTCGGTGCTCTGGCAGACGGCCTGGTCCTGCCAGG
>NZ_JAVFVX010000441.1:0-450 GCF_033441795.1 Streptomyces sp. ADMS
TCTTCGTGGTCTGCTCCAGGTCTCGGTTGCGGATGGCTCGGCGGGTTTCGCGGTAGAGCTTCTGGGCGTGCTCCTCGGTGATCTTCAGGAGCCAGGCCAGGCGCTGCTCGGTGAGGCCGTGGCGGTAGGCGGCGCGGACGACCGCGCGGCGCTCGGCCTTGGTGAGGTGGACGTCGCGCCCGGCGACGGTGGCGTTGACCCTGCTGTAGTCGAGGCGGTTGGCGAGCTTCTCGTGCAGTGGCTCGCGTTCCTCCTCGGTCATTCCGCCCCGGATGCCGTGGGTGTCGCCGCCTTCCAGGGCGGCGTCCAGGCAGGTGCGACGGACCGGGCACTGGCCGCACAGCGACTTGGCGGCGGTGATCTTGGCGGTCTCGTCGGGCTCAGGGAAGAAGATCTCGGGGTCCACCGGGTTGTACTCGGTGCTCTGGCAGACGGCCTGGTCCTGCCAGG
>NZ_JAVFVX010000442.1:0-447 GCF_033441795.1 Streptomyces sp. ADMS
CGCTAAGTGGTTCGCGCCGTAAGTCCTTCGGGGGTTGACGTCGGAGGCGGTGCTGTGGCTGGTGTCTGGTCAGGTGCCGGGGGCGGCGAGGTGGAGTCGGCAGGCGCAGTCGAGTGCGTCTGCGGGGGTGCCCGCGGGGCTGCCGGTGGGTAGCAGGGAGTCCTCGTAGCGGTCGCTGCCGGCGTAGTAGAGCGCGAAGCCCCACCGGCCGACCGCGCCGACGTAGCGCAGCCGCATCAGCTTGATGTGTTCGCCGTCGGCCAGTTCGGCCTCCACGTAGGCGAAGGGCCCGCGGTGGCGGATGTGCAGCCGCTCCAGCTGCGGCCAGGCGGTGCGGGCCTGCTCGCCAAGCCGTGCCTCCAGCGAGAGCCGGGTGTGTTCCGAAGGCGTGGGCATGGCGCCCATCCTGCCCGATCGGCCGGTTGCCGGATGCCGGATGCCGGATGC
>NZ_JAVFVX010000443.1:0-446 GCF_033441795.1 Streptomyces sp. ADMS
GACCCTGTTGCCTATTGGCGGTTGAAGGCTGACAGCGGCTTGGTGGTGCTGGCAGGGTTGGTGGTGCGGTCGGTTCTTTCCTGATCCCCGGTCGTGGGGTGGGATGGGCGTGTCGATGGAGCCGCGGTCGTGGCCGGAGCCGGATCCCGTGGTGGCGCGGGCGGTGCGGGCGAAGAACTACGGGCGGCAGGTGCCGTTGCCGGTGGCGGTGCGCGACCGGCTGGGGGAACTGTTCCCGGACGAGGAGTTCGCGGAGGCTTTCGGCAAGACGGGGCCGGCGGGCTGGTCCCCGGGCCGGCTCGCGTTGGTGACTGTGTTTCAGATGGCGGAGAACTTGACGGACCGCCAAGCCGCTGAGGCGGTGCGTGACCGGCTTTCGTGGGCCTACGCGCTCGGGTTGGAGCTGACCGACACCGGCTTCGACTTCACCGTGCTGTCCCAGTTCC
>NZ_JAVFVX010000444.1:0-446 GCF_033441795.1 Streptomyces sp. ADMS
CCGTCCGGGATGGCGATCATGGCGTCGAAGTCGGCGCGGCTGATCTCGGGCTCGAGCCACTGGTTGCTGCAGCGGCAGCGGACCCAGACGTTGCGGCCATGGTTGATGAGCAGCCAGTCGCGCCTGGCGCGGCAGGCCGAGCACATGACGGGGATCCCGCGCAGGGACAGCTGCGGCGGGTGGCTGAGGCAGCGCGTCGCGCCGGGTCCGTTGGGCGGCTGCGTCTCGTACTGGAGTTGCAGCAGCGGATCGCTTCCGGCGGGGGCGGCAGGCAGGACGGGGGTCGACTCTACGTGGTGGTTGGTCGTTCTGAGCACGAGCGTCATCTCCCGGTCGGTCCTTCTCTGTTCATCCGTAACAGCCGGTGGAGTTGGTTGTCCAGGGGTTTCGAGCAGTCCGGCAGGCCGGTGGCGGGCCTGCCGGACTGCTGGTCAGCGGCGCGGCGG
>NZ_JAVFVX010000445.1:0-446 GCF_033441795.1 Streptomyces sp. ADMS
CCGTCCGGGATGGCGATCATGGCGTCGAAGTCGGCGCGGCTGATCTCGGGCTCGATCCATTGGTTGCTGCAGCGGCAGCGGACCCAGACGTTGCGGCCGTGGTTGATGAGCAGCCAGTCGCGCCGGGCCCGGCAGATCGAGCACATCACGGGGATCCCGCGCAGGGACAGCTCCGGCGGGTGGCTGAGGCAGCGCGTCGCGCCGGGTCCGCTGGGCGGCTGCGTCTCGTACTGAAGTTGCAGCAGCGGATCGCTTCCGGCGGGGGCGGCAGGCAGGACGGGGATCGGCTCTACGTGGTGGTCGGTCGTTCTGAGCACGAGCGTCATCTCCCGGTCGAGGGCCTTCTCTTCATCCGTAACAGCCTGTGGAGCCGGTTGTCCAGGAGTTTCGCGCAGTCCGGCAGGCCGGTGGCGGGCCTGCCGGACTGCTGGTCAGCGGCGCGGCGG
>NZ_JAVFVX010000446.1:0-443 GCF_033441795.1 Streptomyces sp. ADMS
CTAAGCCTTACAGCGCCGATGGTACTGCAGGGGGGACCCTGTGGGAGAGTAGGACGCCGCCGAACAATCTTTGGAGGACCCCTGGTCCCAGCGTTCACGCTGGGACCAGGGGTCCTTTTGCGTTTAAAACAAAACGGCTGAAACAAAAACATCCCAAAGCGCGCCGGGTAGCCGGCTGCGCGAGAATGACTTGCGGTACCGAAGACAGGAGTCACCCATCATGTCCACCAACTCTCCCGACGAGCGCCCGGAGCGCGACCAGCGCCGCCGGGACAGTGGTGACCGCGGCGACCGTGGCGGGTACCGAAGTGGTCCGCGCCATGACAGTGATCGCCGTGACAACGACCGTGGTGGCCGACCGACGGGCGGATTCGGTCGCCGCGACGACCGTCCGGCTGCCCCCCGTCGTGATGACCGAGGCGATCGGCCCGGTGGTGGCGGTG
>NZ_JAVFVX010000447.1:0-437 GCF_033441795.1 Streptomyces sp. ADMS
ACGACCACCTTCCGGTACACCACGGAAGCCGTCACGCTCGGCGGCACCGAGATCCAGGCCGGAGTCCCTGTACTGGTCGCTCTCGGAGCGGCCAACCGCGACCCGGAGCGGTTCCCGTCACCAGACCAGCTCAACCTGGATCGGGATGCCGCCGGCCATCTCGGCTTCGGCCACGGCATCCACCGCTGTGTCGGTGCTCCGCTGGCCAAAGCCGAAGCCGACATCGCCCTGCGTGCGATTCTGACCCGCTTCCCCGGGCTCCGGCTTGCGGTCCCACCTGATCAACTGCAGTGGCGGCACACCCGCCTAGTCCGCGGACTGACCGCGCTTCCCATCCTTACCTAGGGCTGACCCGTAACTGCTGGTCACGGGACAGCCCTTAGGCGAGGAACTGATCCACGACTTGAAGCTGCTCACCGGGGAACTGGTCGCGAACT
>NZ_JAVFVX010000448.1:0-432 GCF_033441795.1 Streptomyces sp. ADMS
AGCCGGCGAGTTCCATGGCCGCCAAGTGCACCTGGAAGCCGGGTTCCCCAGCGACGATCAGAACGTACGGATGGTCGACGGAGACCTGGACCGCGCCCGGGGAGGGGGACTGCGGTGGCGGGGTATGAAGCCCACCATACCTACTGCTTGCGTTAGGCAAGCAATAGGATCCGGCGAAGGCGCCACCGGCGTCAGGCCAAGGTACTCAGACCCCGCTCGCGTCCTCGAAAACGACCCGCGGATTCGGGCGGGCGGGGTGGGCACCGGGGATGCCGGGCGGCAGCACCGGCGCCAGCGCCCGGAAGACCTGGTGCATCGCCCGGTCGTCGTAACCGGCAAGCGTCTCCGTCGCCTGCAGCAGCAGCCCGCCTCCACGCAGTTCCCGTACGGCATGGAAGGCGCCGACGTCCGCGAGGCGTTGCGCGCCGCCCA
>NZ_JAVFVX010000449.1:0-430 GCF_033441795.1 Streptomyces sp. ADMS
CGGCCCGAGGCATCATCCAGGCCGGCAGCGCGCTCGGCCGAGGCGAGGACGGCGGCACCACCGCCATGCTCGTGTCCACCCTGGTCCTGGTGGCGTTGGCCGCAGCACGCTGGCACTCCGCACGCGGTCACGCCCAACAGGCCGAAGCCTCCCGTCAGACCGCCGAGCACCTGCGCGTCGCCTACCGCCAGGCCGCCGCCGCACCCATGCAGGCCCTGCGCGACCAGGGCCGAGCCTTGCCGGAAGCCCAGCGCCGCACCTATGAGACCACCATCCGCGCCGCCCTGCCCGAGAACAGCACCCGACCCGACACGAACACGAAGAACGACGCCCTGGCAGCCACCCTGGCCCAGGCCGAGCAGGCAGGCCACGACTCGAAGGCCCTCCTGCAGGAGGCCATCGCCATGCGCGAACTCGACACGGCCGAGGA
>NZ_JAVFVX010000044.1:0-14959 GCF_033441795.1 Streptomyces sp. ADMS
ATTCACACCAGACCCGTGACCTGCGACTTCACGATGCACACCACTCAATGGGCCAGCCTGGGCGGTGTCTGCGATCGCCTGACGCCGCTGGTCCTCTTCCTCAGGACTAAGCGGCTCGCCGGCAGCGCGCGCCAGTCGTATCTCCGCGGCGTGAGTGAGAGCCTCCCCGATGTCGGCCCTGTGCCGCCGGGCAGCTGTGAGAAATGCGGCGTAGACCTCGCGTTGTTGCTGGCGGCGGACAGCGTCCACGCTCCCGCGTCCCTGGGCGCTCCCTGCGGCGTAGGCCGCTGCGGCGGCCAAAATGGCGGTGGGGGTGGTGATGAGCGCGGCTGTGACGGCAGGATCCATGCCGGGTGATGATGCCGCAAGGCCATTGGCCATGGGAAAAACACCCTCAGCACCCATGGGAGAGGTTCGATCGGGCCGTCTGTGGGCCGTTGCGGGGCTGGCCGACGACGACGGACAGATAGGCCGATAGCTGGTCCCGGGGGCCCCGCTCGAGTCTCCCAGCGCTGGAGACGGTCGCATCAGCCCCAGAAGAACTGTTCTCGCCATTAGCGCGCCTTCCGGTACCTGTCATCCGAAGGAGGGGTCCTCTCAGCAGCCCCGAATTCCCGCAAGGGTAGCGGGCATTGTCTCTGGGGGCAGCGCACCCAGGGAACGGCGGGAGGCTACATGGAACAGGCCCTCAATGAGCGGCAGCAGGCCGTGCTCGACTGGGTGGGCCAGGGGTGTCCCGACGGAGTCTGGCCGGACAGTACGTACAAGACCAGCGGACAGGCCCTGCAGAACCGAGGGCTCATCAAAGTCACCAAACGCCGCGGACATTGGAGCGCCCACCTCACCGAGAAGGGGCGGCAGCACCTCATCGAACGCGGCATCCACCCCGTGGAGCAGAGCACCCCACCGCCGGAACGGCCCGCTCGAAAACCGGCACCGCCACGCCCCAGAGCCGCGCCGAAGGCCCTTACGAACTACGCGGACCAGCTACTCGAAGAACTGGCCGCTGCGAACGACGGCTGTCTCATCAAGCCCATCGAATCCGGCCCGCCCGCGGTGAATTGGGCGTCACGGGTCAACGCCGCCCGCAAGTCCGGCAAGATCCCACACACGCAGGAACTCCACGGATACCGCACCCACCGCGGCTACGAGATCAAGCTGGTCGACATCCCTGCCTGGCGCCTCGCGGAACTCACCCCGCTGCATGTTCCGGCCAGACTCACCAAACCCCATGCCGTCGTGGCCGCCTTCCAAAGGCAGCCGCAGCCCATGGGCCTGACCAAACCCCTCCAGGGCCGAGCCCTGCGCATCATCCAAACCCTCATCACCGCCACCGAAGCACAAGGCCACAAGGCAGCACTCGGAACCACACAAGGCGCTCCGCCACCCCATCGGCGCCGCAAGGCACCACCGCACTTCTCCATCACCGCCCAAGGCGAAAGCGTCGGATTCCTCGTCCTTCAAGAACAAGATCGCAGCGAACACGTCCCCACTGACAAGGAGCTCGCCGAGGCCAAGAAGTACTCATGGATGCGCATCGCCCGCTTCGACTACACCCCCTCCAGCCGGCTGCGTTTCATGCTCCGCGGCGGCAGCCCGCACCGCGCAAGCGAATGGGCGGATCTCCCCGACCGGCCTCTGGAAGAACAACTCGCCGAGATCGCGCAGGAGGTCGGTCTACGCGGCGAAGCCGCGGAGCGTAAACGCCTTGCAGACCAGAAAGCCAGAGAGGTACAGCAAAAGCGCTGGGAAGCCGCCATGCAGGAAGCCCACGCCGCCTACGCCCACGCCTATCGCGTCAAACGCCTCGGAGAACAGGCAGACACCTGGTACCAGGCCAGCCGCCTGACCGAATACATCGCAGCAGTACGCAACCACGCCACATCGCTTCCGCCCAGGCAGGAGCGGACCGAGATCGAGGCGTGGCTCGCGTTCGCGGACGCGCACCTCCAAATCCTCATCGAATCGGCCTCAGCACCGAAACTGCCCACACCACCGAAGCCCAGCGGCGACGACCTCAAGCCCTTCCTCGGTCACTGGAGCCCCTACGGGCCCCGCTCCTACTGAGCTTTGACTCCGCCCACGACCTACGGAATTTCACCAAGCGGAAGATCGGCAACATAGCGGCGGATCGCCGGTTACCGAAACCGGTGGTCCGCCGAATATTGGTAGTTCCACCGCCACTCACTGATCAACCGTCGAAAGGCAGAAGCCGAACCAGGGGAAATCACACCGCCACGAGCCGGACCCGCTCGCCGCACAGTTTCGTCATGTCGTCGATATCGGAAGTCAGCATGACCACGGGGCGGTGTTGTCGCAGCGCGGCCTCGGCGACGGCCGCATCGATCGCGTACTTGTGTCCGTGCAACCCGGCATTCATCAGCAACTTCGAGGCCGCCCTCGCCTCCTCGTCACCGACTGCGACGACCCGCAGCCCGGAAAGCACCCAGTTCAGGCGGGACTTGTTCGTACGGGCGTGGACGACTTCGATGATGGTGAGCGCACTGATCACGACCTCCATGCTGCGCGAGCGCGCCTCAGCGATCAGAGCCACCACCTGCTCATCGTCGGCGAGCAGCTTCGAGAGTCCCTCGCTGTCGAGGACCAAAGTTCCCTCGTGACTCAACCGGCGGCGGGCCACTCAGCCTCCTCGGCAAACACCTCGTCGAAGACCTGCCGCGCCCGCTGACGAGCCGGCTCGGAGACCGGCCCCTTGCGGCTCTCGTAGTCCGCCAGGTACTCGTCCAGGACCTGTCCGCGCAGCTCACGTTCGACCGCCTCGGCGATGAATGCGGAGAACTCCCTCTTGCCCACCCGCGCCCGAATCGCCTCCGCGGTCCCCTCCGGCAGCGACAGGCTCACCCGTGTCGCCGGCCCTTCCCCGATGCTGTACGTCGTCTCAGCCATACCCCGATTGTGTCAAACGAGTAGGAAAAGTGCCACGTCCGCACTACCTCACACTCGGCCAGCGTCCCGCTCGCGCAAATCCCAGCACGGGCATCCCATCCCGTCCCAGCACGATCCCAGCACGGTAGGGATGAGCAGGGGTGATAACAGGTGACGAGGGGTCAGCTATCCCAGCACCATCCCAGCACGGGAAAAAACAAAGGGCCCGACCCCGAAGAGTCGAGCCCCACCTGACATGCATGTTTGCCAGATCAGCGACGTGGTGATACGTCAGCCGCTACACGTTGAAGCGGAACTCCACCACGTCCCCGTCCTGCATCACATACTCCTTGCCCTCCATACGTGCCTTGCCCTTGGCGCGGGCCTCGGCGACCGAGCCCGTTTCCACCAGGTCCTCGAAGGAGATGACCTCCGCCTTGATGAAGCCCTTCTGGAAGTCGGTGTGGATGACTCCGGCGGCCTCGGGGGCGGTGGCGCCCTTCTTGATGGTCCAGGCGCGGGATTCCTTGGGGCCGGCCGTCAGGTAGGTCTGCAGCCCCAGGGTGTTGAAGCCGACTCGGGCCAGGGTCGCCATGCCGGGCTCCTCGACGCCGACCGACTCCAGGAGTTCCATCGCCTCCTCCTCGTCGAGCTCGGCGAGGTCCGCCTCCAGCTTGGCGTTGAGGAAGATCGCCTCGGCGGGGGCGACCAGGGCGCGCTGCTCGTCCTTGAAGGCGTCGTCGACCAGTTCGTCCTCGTCGACGTTGAAGACGTAGAGGAAGGGCTTGGTGGTGAGGAGGTGCAGGTCGTGGAGGAGTTCCTCGTTGCCGGAGCCCTGGACGATGCCCACGGAGAACAGCGTGTCGCCCTTCTCCAGGATCTCCTTCGCCGCCTCGACCGCGGCGACCTTCGGCCCGATGTCCTTCTTGATACGCGACTCCCGCTGGAGGCGCGGCAGGACCTTCTCGATGGTCTGGAGGTCCGCGAGGATCAGCTCGGTGTTGATCGTCTCGATGTCGTCCTTCGGCGAGACCTTGCCGTCGACATGCACGACGTTCTCGTCCTGGAAGGCGCGGATGACCTGGCAGATCGCGTCGGACTCGCGGATGTTCGCGAGGAACTTGTTGCCCAGCCCCTCACCCTCCGAGGCGCCCTTCACGATGCCGGCGATGTCGACGAAGTCGACGGTCGCCGGAAGGATCTTCTGCGAGCCGAAGATCTCGGCCAGCTTCGCGAGGCGCGCGTCCGGGACACCGACCACGCCGACGTTCGGCTCGATCGTGGCGAACGGGTAGTTGGCCGCCAGCACGTCGTTCTTGGTCAGGGCGTTGAACATGGTCGACTTGCCGACATTCGGCAGACCGACGATTCCGATCGTGAGCGACACGTTGCGACTTCCCGTACGAGAGGAGGGTGAGGAGAGTGGAGACGATCCCCCAGTCTACGGGCTGCCGTACCCCCGCCCGGCGCCGTATCGAAGGCCTGACCAAGGTCTGTCCGGAGGTCAGTCCGGCTGTCTGTCCGTCGGCGTGTCCTGAGCGCTTGTTCGGCGTGTATTCGGCGTGTCTGAGGGGCTGTTCCGTACGCGGGCCGACCTAGGTTGGTCCCGTGGAGCAACACAGGATCCGACCCCGTCCCCCGCACTCCGGCCCGGCCAGGCCCGGCCGCGGCACCCCGCCGGCCCCGCGGGGCGACCGGACCGCAGGGCGGGCGGCGGCCGGATCCCGGCGTCCCGTGGCCACCACCCGGCGGTCCGCTCCGCCGGTCGTACAAGCCCTGCGGCGGATGCCGAATCCCCGGCTCACCGGGCTCGGCGGCGGGCTGTTCTGCGCCGCGGTGATGTTCGCGCTCGGCTGTCTCGACCAGTTGCTGTTCGGGGCGTCCCTGACGGTGTACAGCGTCCTTTTCCTGCCGGTGTGCGTGCTGACCGCGGCCTGGGTGCGGGGCGCGGACCTGGTGACGGCGCCCGTCGTCGTACCCATTGCCTTCACCGTGGGCCTGCTGCCCGTGGCGGACGGCGACGGCGGGATCTTCTCCCGCCTGATGGGCATCGTCACCGCGCTAGCCACCCAGGCCGGGTGGCTGTACGGGGGGACGCTCGTCGCGGGCGTCATCGCGACCGTGCGGAAGGTCCGCCTGATGAACCGACGGGCGGGACGGGCTCGTATGCCGGTGTGAGTTGCTGAAGTTTTTTGGGGATCTCAGGGTGCGGGGGACCGGGGCTCCCGCAGACCCGGAAGGCCGGAGTTCCCGCAGACCCGGAAGGCCGGGGGCCCGAAGGCCGGGGGCCCCAGAAAGCCGGGGGCCCGGAAGGGCCACGAGTTCCCGAGGCCCCCGAGTTTCCAGGCGCCCCAAGTCCCCCGCCCGGCCCCCGGCCCCCCGCCCGGTTACGCCTCCTTGGCCGCCCGCATCGCCGCGCCCACGATTCCCGCGTTGTTCTGCAGCTGCGCCGGGACGATCTCCGCCTTGATGCCCTCGATCAGCGGCAGGAACTTGTGGGACTTGCGGCTGACGCCGCCGCCGATGATGAACAGCTCGGGGGAGAACAGCATCTCCACATGGGCCAGGTACTTCTGGACGCGCTGGGCCCAGTGCTCCCACGTCAACTCGTTGTCGTCCTTGGCCTTGGTGGACGCCCGGGTCTCCGCGTCGTGACCGTGCAGTTCCAGGTGGCCCAGTTCCGTGTTCGGGACCAGGACACCCTCCGCGAAGAGGGCGCTGCCGATGCCCGTGCCGAAGGTGAGGAGGGCGACCGTGCCCCTGCGGTCGCGGCCTGCGCCGAACTGCATCTCGGCGACGCCCGCCGCGTCCGCGTCGTTCAGCACCGTCACCGGGAGGCCGCCCAGCCGGGCGCTGAGCAACGCGCGCGCGTCCGTGTCGATCCAGTCCTTGTCGACGTTCGCCGCCGTACGGATCGTCGAGCCACCCGTGACCACGCCCGGGAAGGTGATCCCGACCGGGCCCGTCCAGCCGAAGTGGCCGACGACCTCCTTCACGCCGTCCGCCACCGCGTCGGGCGTGGCCGGGTGCGGGGTCAGCACCTTGAAGCGTTCCTCCGCGAGGTCACCCCTGTCCAGATCCACAGGGGCACCCTTGATCCCTGACCCACCGATGTCCACGCCGAAAATGTGCATGGCTCTACGTTACGGCGTACGACTGACAGTCACTCACCCGAGGGGGTGGGTGCGGGCGTCACGCCCGTGCGCTGCGCCACCAGCTCAGCCGCCTCCGCCCGCAGGTCTCGGCGCAGCTCCTTCGGCAGTGAGAACGTGATGGACTCCTCGGCCGCCTTGACGAGCTCCACGTCCTCGAAGCCGCGCTGCGACAGCCACTCCAGGACCTGCTCGACCAGGACCTCGGGGACCGACGCGCCCGAGGTGACGCCGACCGTCGACACGCCGTCCAGCCACGCCTCGTCGATCTCGTCGGCGAAGTCCACGAGGTATGCCTCGCGCGAGCCGGCGAGTTTCGCGACCTCGACCAGGCGGACCGAGTTCGAGGAGTTCCTGGAGCCGACGACGATCACCAGCTCCGCCTCCTCACCCATCTGCTTCACCGCGAGCTGACGGTTCTGGGTGGCGTAGCAGATGTCGTCGCTGGGCGGGGAGATCAGCTGCGGGAACTTCTCCTTGAGTGCGTCGACGGTCTCCATCGTCTCGTCCACGGAGAGGGTGGTCTGGGACAGCCAGACGACCCTCGACGGGTCGCGGACCTCGACCTTGGTGACGTCCTTCGGTCCGTCGACCAGCGTGATGTGGTCCGGGGCCTCGCCGGAGGTGCCGATGACCTCCTCGTGGCCCTCGTGACCGATCAGGAGGATGTCGTAGTCCTCATTGGCGAAACGGACGGCTTCCTTGTGGACCTTGGTGACGAGGGGGCAGGTCGCGTCGATGGTCGCGAGCTTGCCGGCGGCGGCCTCGTCGTGCACGACCGGGGCGACGCCGTGTGCGGAGAACATGACGATCGATCCCTCGGGGACCTCCGCCGTCCGCTCGACGAAGATCGCGCCCTTCTTTTCGAGGGTCTGTACGACGTACTTGTTGTGCACGATCTCGTGCCGGACGTAGATGGGGGCCCCGTACTGTTCGAGGGCCTTCTCGACGGCGATCACGGCGCGGTCCACTCCCGCGCAGTAGCCCCGGGGGGCGGCGAGCAGGACACGGCGGCCAGGCGAAGCGGTCATACGAACCATCGTAAGGCCGCGCTCGGTGCGGTAACGCTTGTGCGGGTTTCGCCCCCGCCGCCGCTGCCCGTCCCAGCCTGTCCCCGGGGGCGCTGCCCCCAGACCCCCCTGTCGCGCTGAACGCGCTCCTCCCCAAACGCCGAACGGGCTGGAAATGCGGGCGGGACAGGACCTGCCCGGTGTTGTCAGTGCGGGCCGTTAGTCTCGCGGTATGGGTCTCAATACGTCCGCTGACGCTCCGCTGCCCGTTGGTGAGGTGTCGCGGCTCATCGGGGGGTGGATCGACCGGCTCGGTGCCGTGTGGGTCGAGGGGCAGATCACCCAGCTGTCGCGGCGGCCCGGCGCCGGCGTGGTGTTTCTGACGTTGCGTGACCCCTCGCACGACATCTCCGTCGCCGTCACCTGTTATCGGCAGGTGTTCGACACCGTTGCCGACGTGGTGAGTGAGGGAGCCCGTGTCGTCGTACTCGCGAAGCCCGAGTGGTACGCCCCTCGGGGGCAGTTGTCGCTGCGGGCCACCGAGATACGGCCCGTCGGGGTCGGGGAACTGCTCGCCCGGCTGGAGCAGTTGAAGAAGGCCCTGGGCAACGAAGGGCTGTTCGCCGCCGAGCGGAAGAAGGCGCTGCCCTTTCTGCCGCAGCTCATCGGGCTCGTGTGCGGGCGGGCCTCCGCCGCCGAGCGCGACGTCCTGGAGAACGCCCGGCGCCGCTGGCCGGCCGTCCGCTTCGAGGTGCGCAACGTCGCCGTGCAGGGCGTACACGCCGTACCGCAGGTCGTCCAGGCCGTGAAGGAGCTGGACGATCTCGGCGATGTGGATGTCATCGTCGTGGCTCGGGGCGGGGGGAGCGTGGAGGATCTGCTGCCCTTCTCCGACGAGCAGCTGGTCCGGGCGGTCGCCGCCTGTCGTACGCCCGTCGTCTCCGCCATCGGCCACGAGCCCGACCATCCGCTCCTCGACTACGTGGCGGACCTGCGGGCCTCCACCCCCACCGACGCCGCCAAGAAGGTCGTACCGGACGTGGGTGAGGAGTACGAGCGGGTGCGGCTGCTGCTCGACCGGGCCAGACGGTCCGTCCGCGCCTTCGTCGAGCGGGAGGAGCGCGGGCTCGCGCACGCCCTCGCCCGGCCCTCCATAGAGGATCCGCACCGGATGATCGACGAGCGGGCCGACCATGTCGTCTCCCTCGTCGAACGGTCGCGGCGCACCCTCGGCCATCTCCTCGACCGCGCCGATTCCGAGCTGTCCCACACCCACGCGCGAGTGGTGGGCCTCTCCCCCGCCGCGACCCTGCGCCGCGGGTACGCCGTGCTGCAGCAGGCCGACGGGCACGCGGTCCGGGACCCGGGTGACGTGGCGGCCGGTGAGTCTTTGCGGGCGCGGGTCGCCGAGGGTGAGTTCCCTGTCCGAGTCGATGTCTAGGGTGGGCGCATGACCAGCAACGTGAGTGAGGCGCTCGGCTACGAGCAGGCGCGGGACGAGCTGATCGAGGTCGTACGGCGGCTGGAGACGGGCGGTACGACCCTGGAGGAGTCCCTCGCCCTCTGGGAGCGCGGTGAGGAGCTCGCCAAGGTGTGCCGGCAGTGGCTGGAGGGGGCGCGCAAGCGGCTCGACGCGGCCTTGGCCGGGGGGCAGTCCGAGGTGGGGGGCGAGGAGGACGGCTCCGGAACCGACTCCGGAGCGGAGTGACCTTTGCCGTCTCCTGCCGATACCGCGACTTTCTGTGAAGCGGATCACCATCCCCCACTTTTGATTGAACCTTGAACTTCTCTTTTGTACTGTCGATTTCGTCAGCCGATCCCGATCCGACGGATCCGGCGAACGTCTACAGAAGGTCTGCCATGTCCCTCGTTCTTGACTCCGCCGCCCAGGACCTGCTGTTCCGCGAAGCCCGTACCGCGAACACCTTCACCGACGAACCGGTGTCGGACGAGCAGATCCAGGCGATCTACGACCTGGTCAAGTACGGCCCCACCGCCTTCAACCAGACCCCGCTGCGCATCACCCTGGTCCGCTCCCCCGAGGCCCGCGAGCGCCTCGTGCAGCACATGGCCGAGGGCAACCAGGCGAAGACCGCCACGGCGCCGCTGGTCGCGATCCTCTCCGCGGACAACGAGTTCCACGAGGAACTGCCGACCCTGTTCCCGGTCTTCCCCCAGGCCAAGGACCTCTTCTTCGGCGAGCGTTCCGCCCGCGAGGGTGCCGCCGGGCTGAACGCCGCCCTGCAGGCCGCGTACTTCATCATCGGCGTGCGTGCCGCCGGCCTCGCCGCCGGTCCGATGACCGGTCTCGACTTCGCGGGCGTCCAGAAGGAGTTCCTGGACGGCGACCACACCCCGCTGATGGTCGTCAACATCGGCAGGCCGGGCGCCGACGCCTGGTACCCGCGCTCCCCGCGTCTGGCGTACGACGACGTCATCACCACCGTCTGAGTTCACCCACGCGTTCACGACCGAGGCCCCCGGCTCGTGCCGGGGGCCTCGGTCGCGCCTGCTTGCCTACACGTTCTCCTACGTCGTCTTCAGCGCCTGGGCCATCTTCGTCAGGTGGTCGAACGACGCCGTGCCCGCCACCACCGTCGTGGAGCCCTTCTCGCGCAGCACCAGCGCGTCGTACTTCTCGCCCTCGTACCGCGTCCACGTCGCATCCCCTATGCGCTGGGTGACCTTCGTCTCCCGGGCGCTCTGGGTCTTGTCATCGATGAAGACGGACGGCTTCTGAGCGGACTGCTCCACTGCCACGTATTCACCCTCGGGGTCATGGAAGCCGAGGTGCCACGCGTCGAAGTCCTTCCCCGAGAAACGCACCGAGGTCGCCTTCCAGTCGGCCGACAGGCCCTCCGGCGCGGCCACCGGATAGCTCGCGGCGCGGCGAGCCGTCAGCAACTCGACGCGGTAGTCGACCCGTTTGAGCTCGGGAGCGGAGTCGTCGTGCGGGATGAAGAAGTAGATCACTCCCGCCGCGAGACTGATGAGACCCAGGGAAAGAATCATGTCCCGGGCCGTCTTCTGCTTGCCGTTCTTGCCGTTCGAACCTGCCACGCTCCCTATCGTCGCAGGTGCATCAGCCGCTCATCCGTGGGGCCCCCTGCTCATTTTGTCTGCCTAACGATAGAGTCGGGGCTACACCCTCATCCGGCCGTCGTCGTATCAGAAAGGTGCGTCTCGATGACCGAGCATCATCAACTGCCGTCCGAACTCGAAGTCCCCTCCGAAGCTCCCGACCGCAATCTCGCCCTGGAACTCGTCCGGGTGACCGAGGCCGCGGCGATGGCCGCGGGCCGCTGGGTCGGCCGCGGTGACAAGAACGGCGCCGATGGTGCCGCGGTGCGCGCCATGCGGACCCTCGTCTCGACCGTCTCGATGAACGGCGTCGTCGTCATCGGTGAGGGTGAGAAGGACGAGGCGCCCATGCTCTTCAACGGGGAGCGTGTCGGCGACGGGACCGGGCCCGAGTGCGACATCGCCGTCGACCCCATCGACGGTACGACCCTGACCGCCAAGGGCATGACGAACGCCATCGCGGTGCTCGCGGCGGCCGACCGCGGGTCGATGTTCGACCCGTCCGCCGTCTTCTACATGGACAAACTGGTCACCGGGCCGGACGCCGCCGACTTCGTCGACATCAACGCGCCCGTCTCCGTGAACATCCGCCGGGTCGCCAAGGCGAAGCGGGTCACGCCCGAGGACGTCACCGTCGTCATTCTCGACCGGCCGCGCCACGAAGGCATCATCAAGGAGATCCGGGAGACCGGCGCACGCATGAAGCTGATCTCCGACGGCGACGTCGCCGGTTCCATCCTCGCGCTGCGCGAGGGCACCGGCGTCGATCTGCTGATGGGTATCGGCGGCACGCCCGAGGGCATCATCTCGGCCTGCGCCGTGAAGTGCCTCGGGGGCACCATCCAGGGCAAGTTGTGGCCCAAGGACGACGAGGAGCGGCAGCGGGCGGTGGACGCGGGACACGATCTCGACCGCGTTCTGCTGACCGACGACCTGGTCTCCGGTGAGAACGTCTTCTTCGTCGCGACCGGGATCACCGACGGTGAGTTGCTGCGCGGGGTTCGCTACCGGTCGGAGACGGCCATGACGGAGTCGATCGTGATGCGGTCGAAGTCGGGGACGGTTCGGCAGATCTCGTCCGAGCATCGGCTCAGCAAGCTGCGGGCTTACAGCGCCATCGACTTCGACCGGGCGAAGTGACTCCGTCGCCTGAGGGAAGTACTGCGGTTGTGGGTGGCTGCGGGTTCGTTGTGGCAGTTCGCGCGGTTCCCCGCACTCCTGCGGGGGCTCGCCCGGCACACGGCTGCCACCGAGCTCACCTCTGACCCGGGAACCGCAAGGCCCGTACGGGAGTAGGGGGCGCCCTCTGTGCGGAGAGGGCGCCCCCTGCCCATGACCAACGTGACCCGGCGAGGTCAGCCCGCCGCGGCTATCGTGCCGCGGGCCGTCTTCTGGAGTTCCATTTCGCGGCGACGGCGCCTGGCCAGGACCACTCGGCGTTCGGCGGCGGTGAGGCCGCCCCAGACTCCGTACGGCTCGGGTTGCAGCAGGGCGTGTTCGCGGCACTCGACCATGACGGGACAGCCGCCGCACACCCGCTTGGCCGCCTCCTCCCGGGAGAGCCGGGCCGCGGTCGGTTCCTTGGAAGGGGCGAAGAAGAGACCCGCCTCGTCGCGCCGGCACACCGCCTCGGTGTGCCACGGGGCGTCCTGGTCCCTCTCTCGCACTGGCACCCGCTGGGGCGGAACGGCAGCGACCTGCAGGGACGAACGCGGCGGTTGCAGCACGGTCTACTCCTGACGACGGCTTCGCGAGCTGGAGGGAGCCGTGGGGCCCACGAGGACCGGGGCGACGGATCCGGGACGTCCGGGGCGTGCGATCGCAAGGCGCGCGCGTGCCGGGCGTACCGGGTTCCGCGTGAAGCCCACGGCACCCTCCAAGAGACGATGCTGCAAGCCCTACCCGCTGTGCGCGCGCCTATGCACTGAGTTCCCGACCGCTGGGATTCCAGGGCATTGTGGAGGCGTCGCGAGCTGACCGAATCTCTTCGGGTGCGACCGAATTCACAGCCGTCAACGGTCCAGGTGTTTGCGCAAACTCCTGTCGACCTTGCGGGAGACGCGGCCCAGTATGTCCTCGATCATCCTGCCCCGCTTGGGCTTCGCCTCCACACTGCCGAGTATGGCCAGCCCGTCCACATAGACCACGGGTGCCCCGGGTTCGCCCGAATCCAGCGTGCGCACCTCGAAGGCGCCGAGCACACCGCCGCCGGTACCGCGCAGTGACACGTTCTCCGGGACCCGGATCTCGACGCTGCCGAAGACCGAGATCGCCTTGATCACGACCTGCTGGTACTCGAATATCGCCTCACTGAGGTCGATCTCGACGCTGCCGAAGATCGCGTACGCGTGCATCCGGCGCCCCGCGCGCCAACGGCCCTTGCGGACGGCGCTGCTGAAGACCGCCACCACGTTGTCGTCGGGGTCCATCGGGATCGCGCCCGGGGTGGGGCGGTTGGGCGCGGGGGCGTATCCCCGGGGCGTGTGGGACTGGTAGGACCGGTGGCCGGCGGGCAGGTCCCGGACGAAGACCTCCAGTTCCCCGACCGTCTTGGCGCTCAGCACGCCCTCGACGCGCTCTGCGTGCTCGTCGGGTGTGAGGCGGCCCTCGGCCAGCGCCTCGCGCAGGATGTCCGCGACGCGGTCGCGTTCGGCGTCCGAAGCGCGGAGTTCCGTGGCACGGAGTTCGGAGGCGCGCGGTTCGGTGTGCTTCTGAAGGTCCACGGAAGCAGCGTACCCAAACGCGATAGATCGCGACTAGGGGTGTGGCATCGGGTCTTGGACTGAGTCCTACCCGACAAGCTCCTCCGCGTCGGCAGGTCATACGCTGGTGGGCGCCCGCCAATGACGGCAGGCCGCTGTCTTCGTCGAGTGAGGAATGGGCGAGATGCCTGAGTTCGCGTACACCGATCTGCTCCCCATGGGAGAGGACACCACCCCGTACCGGCTGGTGACCTCCGAGGGTGTCTCCACCTTCGAGGCCGACGGGCGCACGTTCCTCAAGGTCGAGCCGGAGGCGCTGCGCAAGCTCGCCGCGGAGGCCATCCACGACATCCAGCACTATCTCCGGCCGGCCCACCTGGCGCAGTTGCGGCGGATCATCGACGACCCCGAGGCGTCGGCCAACGACAAGTTCGTGGCACTGGACCTGCTGAAGAACGCCAACATCGCGGCGGCGGGCGTGCTCCCCATGTGCCAGGACACCGGTACGGCGATCGTCATGGGCAAGCGCGGGCAGAACGTCCTCACGACGGGCGGGGACGAGGCGGCCCTGTCCGAGGGCATCTACGACGCGTATCTGAACCTGAACCTGCGCTACTCGCAGATGGCTCCGCTCACCATGTGGGAGGAGAAGAACACCGGCTCCAACCTGCCGGCCCAGATCGAGCTGTATGCCACCGACGGGGGCGCGTACAAGTTCCTGTTCATGGCCAAGGGTGGCGGGTCGGCCAACAAGTCGTTCCTGTACCAGGAGACCAAGGCCGTCCTCAACGAGGCCTCCATGATGAAGTTCCTGGAGGAGAAGATCCGGTCGCTGGGTACGGCGGCCTGTCCGCCGTACCACCTGGCGATCGTGGTGGGTGGTACGAGTGCCGAGTACGCGCTCAAGACCGCCAAGTACGCCTCCGCGCACTACCTGGACGAGATCCCGGGCGAGGGTTCACCGCTCGGGCACGGTTTCCGGGACAGGGAACTGGAGGAGAAGGTCTTCGAGCTGACGCAGAAGATCGGCATCGGGGCACAGTTCGGCGGCAAGTACTTCTGCCACGACGTGCGGGTGGTGCGGCTGCCCCGGCACGGCGCCTCGTGTCCCGTCGCCATCGCCGTGTCCTGTTCCGCCGACCGGCAGGCCGTCGCGAAGATCACGGCGGAAGGTGTCTTCCTGGAGCAGCTGGAGACCGATCCGGCGAGGTTCCTGCCGGAGACGACCGATGAACATCTCGACGAGTCGTCGGATGTGGTTCGCATCGACCTGAACCAGCCCATGGACGACATCCTGGCCGCCCTGACCAGGTACCCGGTGAAGACGCGGCTGTCGCTGTCCGGGCCGCTGGTCGTCGCCCGTGACATCGCGCACGCCAAGATCAAGGAGCGGTTGGACGCGGGTGAGGAGATGCCGCAGTACCTGAAGGACCACCCGGTGTACTACGCGGGGCCCGCGAAGACGCCCGAGGGGTACGCGTCCGGGTCGTTCGGGCCGACCACCGCCGGGCGCATGGACTCGTACGTCGAGCAGTTCCAGGCCGCTGGTGGGTCCAAGGTGATGCTGGCGAAGGGGAATCGGTCGCAGCAGGTCACGGATGCGTGCGGTTCGCACGGTGGGTTCTATCTGGGGTCCATCGGTGGTCCGGCGGCTCGGCTCGCCCAGGACTGCATCAAGAAGGTCGAGGCCGTCGAGTACGAGGAGCTCGGCATGGAGGCGGTGTGGAAGATCGAGGTCGAGGACTTCCCGGCGTTCGTCGTGGTTGACGACAAGGGCAACGACTTCTTCAAAGACCCGGCGCCTGCGCCGACGTTCACGTCGATTCCGGTGCGGGGGCCTGGGCCGGCGTAGTGGGGATCGGGGCGGCTGGGGTGGCTGGGCGTCGGCTTGTTCCGCCCCCGCCGCCCCTACCCGCCCCATCCCCGGGGGGTGCCGCCCCATCGACCCCGCTGGGGCTGCGCCCCAGACCCCCATCGACCTGAACGGCCTCGTCCTCGAACGCCGGACGTGCTGAGACGCCTGGGCCTTGGCTGAAGAAGCGGCGGGGGCGGTGGGCGGGAAGGAAGCCCACGAGAAACCCGCCACCTCCAGACCCCGCACAGGCCAGGACACCCAAACCCTGACTGA
>NZ_JAVFVX010000044.1:15059-32950 GCF_033441795.1 Streptomyces sp. ADMS
ACAGGCCAGGACACCCAAACCCTGACTGAAGAAGCGGCGGCAGCGGGCGGGCGGGCGGGGAATGATGGCCGTGAAGAACCCGGTGCCGCGAAACTCCGGACGGGGTGACATGCCTGGGCCCGCGCTGGACACCTACGGCAAACGGGTGGGTGGGCGGCAAACGCCCCCCGGGCCGCCCCCACGGGGAATACGTCCCTCCAGACCCGCGCTGTCCCTCCCGGAGGTACGACGATGACTACGCCCGACCAGCAGTACCGCACCGAACACGACTCGATGGGCGAGGTCCTCGTCCCCGCTCACGCCAAGTGGCGGGCCCAGACCCAGCGTGCCGTCGAGAACTTCCCCGTCTCCGGGCAGCGCATCGAGCGTGCCCACATCGAGGCCCTCGCCCGTATCAAGGGCGCCGCCGCGAAGGTCAACGCCCAACTCGGTGTGGTCGACAAGAACATCGCCGACGCGATCCAGGAGGCGGCGGGCGAGGTCGCCGAGGGGCGTTGGGACGAGCACTTCCCCGTCGACGTGTTCCAGACCGGCTCCGGAACCTCGTCCAACATGAACGCCAACGAGGTCATCGCGACCCTTGCGAGCGAGCGGCTCGGCAGGGACGTACACCCCAATGATCATGTCAACGCCTCGCAGTCGTCCAACGACGTGTTCCCCTCCTCCATCCACATCGCCGCCACCGCCGGCGTCACCCGCGATCTGATCCCCGCCCTCGACCACCTCGCCGACGCCCTCACCCGCAAGTCCGAGGAGTTCGCCGACGTCGTGAAGTCGGGGCGTACGCATCTCATGGACGCCACGCCCGTGACGCTCGGGCAGGAGTTCGGGGGGTACGCGGCCCAGGTGCGGTACGGCGTGGAGCGGCTGCGGTCCTCTCTCCCCCGGCTCGCCGAGCTGCCGCTCGGCGGTACCGCCGTCGGAACCGGGATCAACACCCCGCTCGGGTTCTCCGCCGCCGTGATCGAGGAGGTCGCCCGCACCACCGGGTTGCCCCTCACCGAAGCCCGCGATCATTTCGAGGCCCAGGGCGCGCGGGACGGGATCGTCGAGACGAGTGGTCAGCTCAAGACCATCGCCGTCGGACTCACCAAGATCGCCAACGATCTGCGGTGGATGGCCTCCGGGCCGCGGACCGGGCTCGCCGAGATCAGCCTGCCCGATCTTCAGCCCGGTTCGTCCATCATGCCCGGCAAGGTCAACCCCGTGATTCCCGAGGCCGTGCTGATGGTCTCCGCACAGGTCATCGGCAACGACCTCACCGTCACCACCGCCGGTGCCGCCGGGAACTTCGAGCTCAACGTCATGCTGCCCGTCATCGCGAGGAACGTCCTGGAGTCTGTTCGGCTGCTCTCCAACGCCTCCCGGCTGCTTGCCGACCGGACCGTCGACGGGATCGTCGCCCATCGGGAGCGGGCGCGGGAGTACGCCGAGTCCTCGCCCTCCGTCGTCACGCCGCTGAACAGGTACATCGGGTACGAGGAAGCGGCCAAGGTGGCCAAGAAGGCGCTGGCCGAGGAGAAGACGATCCGCCAAGTCGTCCTGGAATCCGGGTATGTGGAGCGCGGTGATCTCACCGTCGAGCAGCTCGACACGGCGTTGGATGTCCTGCGGATGACGCGCCCGTAACGTCATCCGGCCACTGGCGAGAACCGTGACGCGCACCGCAGCGTCGTATGCCCTGGGCACCTAATATCTCTTCATGACAGACGACGGAGCGTTGAGACGAGTGGAAGCGGGCGGATCAGCGGCGTACTGGTCGCCCGGGAGTCAGATCCTGTGGCGGTACCGCGAGAACTCCGGGGACCGCTTCCACATCGTGCGTCCCGTCACCGTCGTACGGGACGATCCCGAGGTGCTCGCCGTGTGGATGGCACCGGGCACCGAGTGCGTCAAGCCCGTGCTCGCCGACGGGACGCCCGTCCATGTGGAGCCGCTGGAGTCGCGGTACACCAAGCCCCGTACCGTGCAGCGCGACCGCTGGTTCGGCACCGGGGTGCTGAAGCTGGCGCGGCCCGGTGAGCCCTGGTCGGTGTGGCTCTTCTGGGAACCGGGCTGGCGGTTCAAGAACTGGTACGTGAACCTGGAGGAGCCGCTTGCCCGTTGGACCGGCGGGGTCGACTCCGAGGACCACTTTCTCGACATCACCGTGAATCCCGACCGGACTTGGGAATGGCGCGACGAGGACGAGTTCGCACAGGCGCAGCAGGCCGGCCTGATGGACTCCCAACTCGCCGCACGGGTACGGAAAGCGGGGCGTTCCGCGGTGGAGGTCATCGCTGCCTGGGGCACGCCGTTCGCGGATGGCTGGCAGCACTGGCGCCCGGATCCGTCCTGGGCTGTACCGTCACTGCCGGAGGACTGGGACCGTACGCCCGCGCACATGTCGTCATGAGACCCTTGATGCGCCCCCGGTGCGCAACCGTAGGATCGTCCTCCGCAAGGGCGCACTACCGTAACTCCCGGAACATGCGCTGAGCCTGACAATACGTCACCGAGGGGCGGCAGGACGTGAGCGAGGGGTACGAGGGCAACACCGGTCAGGGCCGACCAGGGCTCGCCGGTGCACCAGGAACAACCTCTGACCACGCCGGTTTTCCGTTCCTGGGGCACGTATTCCGGGTATCGGGAAGTCGGCGGGACCAACTGCGTGTACAGCGCGCAGCCCCGGACGGATGGATTCGACACGCGTGACGGAGCAACCCACCTCGCATGAGCACCGTCGGCCGGACACCGGCCGGCCGGACATCCCCACGGATACCCGCGGGGCACTTCCGCGTTCCCCGGAGGCGGCGGCTCTGCCTCTGTCGAGGCAGACGACAGGGCAGGGAGGGGCCACCGGCGGACTGGAGGCCGCCGTCGGCTCCGTGACAGGCTCCGAGAGCCCCGAGACCGTCGGCGGCGGTACGACCGCGCACGGCACGGGAACAGCGGGAACAGAGGCGGGAACAGGCGCGATGGCATCCAGCTCGGGTACTGGTACGGGTACGTCCGGCTCCACCGGCCCCAACCCCACCGGCCCCCCGGCCGCACCCGGTCCCGAGCACTCGCAGCCCGACCAGCCGTCCTCCACCGAGCCCGACGCGCACCGTCCGCGTCCGGCGCCGGACAGCATCCCGGTACAGCCGGGCGCCGAGACGGCACGCCCGGGCGCGGAGAACCACGCCACGGAGAACCACGAGGTCGCCAAGGCACCCGCCGACACCGACGGCGCCGACCCGGCCACGAGCGCCCTCACGTGCAAGGAGCGGCGTTCCGGGCAGGGCAACCCCGTCGGCACTCCCCTGCCGATGCGCCGGGACGGCGACCGGCTGCGTTTCGTCGGCGCCGCCACCCGGCGTATCGCCCGGGGCATCGACCTCGACGAGATCGTGATGGGGCTGTGCCGGGCCACCGTGCCGACCTTCTCCGACACGATCCTCGTCTATCTGCGCGACCCGCTGCCCGTCGGCGACGAGCGGCCCACCGGCCCGCTCGTGCTGCGGCTGCGCCGCACGGACCGGCTGCCGCAGGACCGGGACACCGAGAACGGCTTCCTGGCCACCTCCGCCGTCCCCCAGCAGCCGCCCGAGCTGTCCCCGATCAGCGCCGAACTGTGCGAGGTGCGCCCCGGCGGCGCGCTCGCCGAGGTGCTGCGCGGCGTCCGGCCCGTCTTCGCGGACGCGCCCGCCGCCCGCGCCGCCCTGCCCGAACTGCTCGGCGAGGGCTGCGATCTGGACGTACCGGACGGACAGCGCGCGATCCTCGCCCCGCTGCGCGGCCGGCGCCGGGTCATCGGGGCCGCGCTGTTCCTGCGCCGGCCGGAGCGGATCCCGTTCGAGACGGACGATCTGCTGGTCGCCGCCCAGCTCGCCACCCACAGCGCCCTCGGCATCGACAAGGCGGTGCTGTACGGCCGCGAGGCCTACATCGCCGACGAGCTGCAGCGCACGATGCTGCCCGAGACCCTGCCGCGCCCGACGGGTGTACGGCTCGCGTCCCGCTATCTCCCGGCCGCCGAGACCGCGCGTGTCGGCGGTGACTGGTACGACGCCATCCCGCTGCCCGGCAGCCGCGTCGCCCTCGTCGTGGGCGACGTCATGGGGCACTCCATGACCAGCGCGGCCATCATGGGCCAGCTCCGGACGACCGCGCAGACCCTCGCCGGGCTCGACCTGCCCCCGCAGGAGGTCCTGCACCACCTCGACGAACAGGCCCAGCGGCTCGGTACGGACCGGATGGCGACCTGCCTGTACGCGGTCTACGACCCGGTATCGCACCGGATCACCATCGCCAACGCCGGCCATCCGCCGCCCGTCCTGCTGCACCTGGGCGGCCGGGCCGAGGTACTGAAGGTGCCGTCCGGCGCGCCCATCGGGGTCGGCGGTGTCGACTTCGAGGCCGTGGAGCTGGACGCGCCCGCCGGTGCCACCCTCTTCCTCTACACGGACGGGCTCGTCGAGTCCCGGCTGCGGGACGTGTGGACCGGCATAGAGCAGCTGCGCGAGAAGCTCGCCGCGACCGCCCAGCTGACCGGGCCCGACCATCCGCCGCCCCTCGAAGCGCTGTGCGACGAGGTCCTCGACATGCTCGGCCCGGGTGACAGGGACGACGACATCGCGCTGCTCGCCGCCCGCTTCGACGGCATCGCGCCGAGCGACGTCGCCTACTGGTACCTGGACCCGGAGGACGCGGCGCCCGGCCGGGCCCGCAGGCTCGCCCGGCGCGCCCTGTCCCGGTGGGGCCTGGAGGACCTGACGGACTCGGTGGAGCTGCTGGTCAGCGAGGTCGTGACGAACGCGGTGCGCTACGCGTCCCGGCCGATCACCCTCCGACTGCTGCGGACGGACGTACTGCGCTGCGAGGTCGGTGACGACGTGCCGCAGCTGCCGCGTCTGCGCCAGGCGCGGGCCACGGACGAGGGCGGGCGGGGTCTGTATCTCGTCAACCGGCTGGCCCGGCGGTGGGGTGCGACCCGGCTGAGTACGGGGAAGGTGGTCTGGTTCGAGCTGAACCGGACATGAGCGGTCGTACGTACGAGGAAGGGCGCCCCGCCGATCGCGGGGCGCCCTTTGTCGTACGTGCCTACTGCCCGTCCTCCGGGTCGGGGGGATCCAGGGAGATGTCCCCCGACCCGCCCGTCGGGGTCGTCTCCGGGGCCGACGGGGTCACCGACGGGGTGACCGAGGGCGTCACCGACGGGGTCGCGGACGGCGTCTCCGAGGGAGTCAGCGACGGGGTGACCGAGGGCGTCACCGACGGGGTCACGGACGGCGTCTCCGAGGGAGTCAGCGACGGGGTCACGGACGGGGTCACCGTCGGCTTCACGCCCGCGCCCACCGTGGTGTCCAGGTCGAACTTGGTCACCTTACCCATCGCGCCGAAGGTGTACGTCGCCCAGATCTTGGCCGGGTAGCCACCGCCGTTGACCCGGGGGAAGCCTCCCGCCCCGTACAGCGGAACCTGAGCATGGGTCTTGGCGTCCTCGCCGAACAGGCCGACCGAGGTGACCAGACCGGGCGTGTAGCCGGTGAACCAGGCCGACTTGTTCTCGTCGGACGTGCCCGTCTTGCCGGCCACCTGCTGGCCCTTACGGTTCTTCGCCTGGGCGACCGAGACCCGGGCCGTACCGTCGTCGACCACGCCCGTCAGCACCGACGTGACCGCGTCGGCGGCCTCGCGGGTGATGATCTGCTCGCCCAGCGGGGAGGGGAACTCGACCGTGCTGTCCTTGTGTTCGGCCGACTTCACGACGGCCGGGGTGACCTTGCGGCCGTGGTTGTCGAGGGTGGCGTAGACGGCGGCCATCTCCAGCGGGCTCGCGCCCATCGTGCCGAGGGTCTGCGCGGGCACCGCCTGCAACCCGGTGGTGTCCAGACCGAGTTCGTCGGCGACCTTCATGACCTCGGTCATCCCGACGTCGACGCCCATCTGCGCGAACACCGAGTTGATCGACTTGTTCATCGCCTCCTGGACGGTGACGTCGCCGTAGTCCGCGTCGTCCTCGTTCGGCGGGGCGAAGCCGACCTTCTTGCCGTCGGACACGACCGGCCGCTTGCTCGTACCGTCGTAGATCGTGTCCGGCGTGATCAGGTCGCCGTCCTGCGTCCGGGACTGCTTCTCCATGGCCGCGGCGAGGATGACCGGCTTGAAGGTGGAAGCCGGCTGGTAGTCACGCCGGGTCGCGTTACTGATGTAGTGCTTGAAGTAGTCGGTTCCGCCGTACAGCGCGAGCACCCGTCCCGTCTTCGGGTCGACGGAGGCCGCACCGGCCTGGACGTTGCCGTCGACCTTGCGCTTCTTCGCGTCCAGCTTGCTGGTGAGCTGGGTCTTGACGGCCTGCTCCAGCGCGGTCTGCTTCTTCCGGTCGATGTTGAGGGTGATCGTCCAGCCGCCCTTGTCGACCAGCGCGTTCGCGCTGTTGGTGTCGTCCGCCGTGCCCTGGTCGACGAGCTGCCTGGCCAGCTCCTTCTTGGCCTCGTCGACGAGGTAGCCGGTCTGGCCCTCCAGGCCCGGGGCGCCCTTGGGGTCCTTCGGTACCGGGAACTTCATGGCGTCGCGGGTGGTCTTGTCGAGCCAGCCCTCCCCGACCATGTTGTCGAGCACGTAGTTCCAGCGGGCGGAGACCAGCTTCTTGCTCGTGTCGGACGCGACCGCCCAGTCGTACTGGCTCGGCGCCTGGAGCAGCGCGGCGAGGTACGCGCCCTGCTCGACGGTGAGGTTCTTGGCGTCGACGCGGTAGTAGGCCTGCGCGGCGGCCTGGATGCCGTAGGAGTCGCGGCCGTAGTAGTTGGTGTTGATGTAGCCGGCGAGGATGAAGTCCTTGGACTTCTGGCGGTCCACCTTCAGCGAGATGACCAGTTCCTTCAGCTTGCGCGTGACGGTCTGGTCCTGGTCCAGGTAGTAGTTCTTGACGTACTGCTGGGTGATCGTCGAACCACCCTGCTTCCCCTTGCCGGACAGCGTGTTGATCAGACCCCGGGTGGTGCCCTTGAGGTCGACGCCGGCGTCCTTGTAGAAGGACTTGTTCTCGGCGGCGACAAAGGTCAGCTGGACCTTCTTGGGCACCTCGGCCAGGTCCACGATCTCGCGGTTCACCGTGCCGGTGCGGGCGAGGACGGTGCCGTCGCTGTACTTGTAGACGTTGCTCTGCTTCTCCGCGGCGGCGTTGCCCGCGGGCACGCCGATCATCAGGTACAGCACGACGAAGCCGCCCATGCCGAGCAGGGCGAAGCCGAAGAACGTGCCGAGGAGCTTCTTCCAGGTGAAGAGCCGGCGTACGAAACTCTTACCGTCCTTGGCGCCCTTGCCGCGCGCCGCCGCTCTGCCCGCTGCCCTGCCCGTGGTCCCGGCCTCCGCAGCGGCCTCGGCCGCGGTCTCGGTCTCGGTCGCTGTCCCGGTTCCGGTCGCCGCATCTCTGGACGAGCGCTTGGGCGCCGCGCGGCGGCCACCGCGATGCTGCCGCGCTCGTCTCTCTTCCGCTCGTCCCATGGGTCGCTTCGCTCCGCTTCCTTCTTGTGTTCCGTTTCGTCCGTCACACAGGTTCGTGGCTCAGGTCAGCTCAGAAAAATAACACCGCCAGACAAGACGACGAGATTTCGATCCCGTCTTTTGCGGACGTGACAATCAGCACCCACCCCACCGAAAGCGACCACTGGGGGCTGCGGAAGGTTGCCGAACCGGCTAAAGTGATATCACTTTGCTAGACCTTCACCAAGCTCTGGCCATAACAGCCATGAAACGGGGGCACCACCCATGACCACGCACGACTCCGCTCCGAGCACCGATCCCGACGTCGATCTGCCCGACATGCCCGACCCGCAGGTCCGGGAGTTTCCGGCCCACAGCATCGGGGGTGGGCTCGCCCTGCTGCTGGGACTGGTGGGGCTCGCGATCGGCGTCGGCATGGTCGTCAGCGCGACAGCCGTCTCCGGCGGCGGGGCCAAGGCCGCGCTGATCGTCCCCGGCATTCTGATCGGGCTCTTCTCCTTCATCGCCATGTGCGGGCTGAACATGGTGGCGCCGGGCGAGGCCCGGGTCGTCCAGCTCTTCGGGCGATACCGGGGGACGATCCGGCAGGACGGACTGCGCTGGGTGAACCCGCTCACGTCACGCACCAAGATCTCGACCCGGGTACGCAACCACGAGACCGCGGTCCTCAAGGTCAACGACGCATACGGCAACCCGATCGAACTCGCCTCGGTCGTGGTGTGGAAGGTCAAGGACACCGCACAGGCGACGTTCGAGGTGGACAACTACACCGAGTTCGTCGCCACCCAGACCGAGGCGGCCGTCCGCCACATCGCCATCGAGTACCCGTACGACGCCCATGACGAGGACGGGCTCTCGCTGCGCGGCAACGCCGAGGAGATCACCGAGAAGCTGGCCGTCGAGCTGCACGCGCGCGTGGCGGCGGCCGGCGTCCAGATCATCGAGTCCCGGTTCACGCACCTCGCGTACGCTCCCGAGATCGCCTCGGCGATGCTCCAGCGGCAGCAGGCGGGGGCGGTCGTCGCCGCGCGGCGGCTGATCGTCGACGGCGCGGTGGGCATGGTCGAGGCCGCGCTCGCCCGGATCACCGAGCAGGACATCGTGGAGCTGGACTCCGAACGGAAGGCGGCGATGGTGTCGAACCTGTTGGTGGTGCTGTGCGGTGACCGCGCGGCGCAGCCGGTCGTGAACCCCGGGTCCCTGTACCAGTGACCGGTCCCTCCGGGGGTTCGGCCGCAGAGAACCCCGAACGCGCTGAACGCACCGCGCGCCGGCCGCAGCAGCAGCGCAAGCAGGTGCTGCTGCGGCTGGACCCGGCCGTGTACGACGCGCTGGCCCGGTGGGCGGGGGACGAGCTGCGCTCGGCCAACGCGCAGATCGAGTTCCTGTTGCGGCGGGCACTGGCGGAAGCCGGGAGGCTGCCGGGGGAAGCAGGGCCGATTCCTCGGCGCGGGCGTCCCCCTCGGGGCTCCTCCCCCGGGCCCCCGTCGGTCTGAAGGGCCTCGTCCTTCGGCGCCGGACGGGCTGGACACGCCCGTCCGGCGCCGAAAAGCGCCCGGTGACAGAACCGTGACAATCGGCTCCCACCTGCGTACTCACCCCCCGTTCCGCACCTCTCCCGCCACCTATACACAGCGGGTATACACACCACGTATACCCCGTGCGTATAGTCCTCCCCATGTCCATCGGTCACACCCTTCTAGGACTCCTGGAGTCCGGCCCCCGACACGGTTACGACCTGAAGCGGGCCTTCGACGAGAAGTTCGGTCACGATCGCCCGCTGCACTACGGGCAGGTCTACTCGACGATGTCCCGGCTGCTCAAGCACGGGCTCGTCGAGGTCGACGGGATCGAGGCCGGCGACGGGCCCGAGCGGAAGCGTTACGCGATCACCGACGCCGGGATCACCGACGTACAGCGATGGCTCGCGACGCCCGAGAAGCCCGAGCCGTATCTGCAGTCGGTCCTCTACACCAAGGTCGTCCTCGCGCTGCTCACGCACCGGAACGCCGGTGACATCCTCGACACGCAGCGCTCCGAGCATCTGCGGATGATGCGCATCCTGACCGAGCGCAAGCGCAAGGGCGATCTCGCCGACCAGCTCATCTGCGACCACGCACTGTTCCACCTCGAAGCCGATCTGCGCTGGCTGGAACTGACCGCCGCGCGTCTCGACAGGCTCGCTCTGGCGGTGACGTCCCGATGACCGCTCCGACGACCCCTCCGATGACCCCTCCTCCCGGTTCCCTGCTCGTAGCGAGCGAGCTGCGCAAGGCCTACGGTCCGACCACCGCGCTCGACGGCGCCGAGTTCTCGATCCACCCCGGCGAGGTCGTCGCCGTGATGGGCCCGTCCGGGTCCGGCAAGTCGACCCTGCTGCACTGTCTCGCCGGGATCGTGCCGCCCGACTCGGGGTCCATCACGTACAACGGGCGTGAGATGGCCGGGATGAGCGATGCGCAGCGCAGTCACCTGCGGCGCTCCGAGTTCGGCTTCGTGTTCCAGTTCGGGCAGCTCGTCCCGGAACTCACCTGCGTCGAGAACGTGGCGCTCCCCCTCCGTCTCAACGGGACCTCCCGCAAGGAGGCCGAGCGGACCGCGCTGTCCTGGATGGAGCGGCTGGAGGTGGACGACCTCAAGGGCAAGCGGCCCGGCGAGGTGTCCGGCGGCCAGGGGCAACGGGTCGCTGTCGCACGCGCGCTGGTCACCGGTCCTCGGGTGCTGTTCGCCGACGAGCCCACCGGCGCCCTCGACTCGCTCAACGGCGAGCGCGTGATGGAGCTGCTCACCGAGGCCGCCCGGTCGACCAACGCGGCCGTCGTGCTCGTCACGCACGAGGCACGGGTGGCCGCCTACTCGGACCGCGAGATCGTCGTACGGGACGGGAAGTCGCGGGACATGGAGCGCGTCGTATGAGCGGGCGATGGGGGCACGTCCCGCGCGAGCGAAGCCGGGCGTGGGGGAGGACGAGGGACCTGGGCATGGGGGCCCGGTTCGCCTTCACGGGCGGGCGCGAGGGCTGGGGGCGGGTCCTGCTGACGGCCGTCGGGGTCGGGCTCGGGGTGGCGCTGCTGCTGCTGACGACAGCCATTCCGAACGCGTTGGCGGCCCGGGGCGAGCGCGAGAGCGCCCGTACGAACATCATGTACGTCGACAAGCAGATGCCGAAGGCTGACAACACGCTGCTCGTCGCGAGCGTCGCCACGACCTTCCGCACGGACGACATACGCGGGCGGGAGCTGGACCCCGAGGGGGCTCGGGCACCCTTGCCGCCGGGGATCGACGAGTTCCCCGCCGTCGGGGAGATGATCGTCTCGCCCGCTCTCGAACGGCTGCTGAAGTCCGGCGACGGAAAGCTGCTGCGGGAACGGCTGCCGGACCGGATCGTCGGCACCATCGGCGAGAGCGGGCTCGTCGGACCGGCCGAACTCTCCTTCTACCGGGGCGCCGACGATCTCGCGGAGCACCTCGACAACGGTGCGGTGACGCGGATCAACCGGTTCGGGGATCTGCAGCGGACGTCCGAGGGGATGGACCCCGTCCTGCTCCTCCTCACTCTCGTCGTCTTCGTGGTGCTGCTGATGCCGGTCGGTGTCTTCATCGCCACGGCCGTACGGTTCGGCGGTGAGCGGCGCGACCGGCGGCTGGCCGCCCTGCGGCTGGTCGGGGCCGACGGCATGATGACCCGGCGGATCGCCGCGGGCGAGGCCTTCGCGGGCGCCGCGGTCGGACTCGTTTTCGGCGCCGCCTTCTTCCTGATAGGCCGACAGGCCGCGGGCTACGTCGACCTCCTCGACGTGAGCGTGTTCCCCAGTGATCTGAATCCGGCGCCCGCGCTCGCCGTCCTGGTCGGGGTCGCCGTGCCGGTGGCCGCGGTGCTGGTCACCCTGTTCGCGCTGCGCGGTGTGGTGATCGAACCGCTCGGCGTCGTGCGTACGGCCCGGCCCCCGCGCCGTCGGCTGTGGTGGCGGCTGCTGCTGCCGCTGGGCGGGATCGCGGCGCTCGCCCCCATGATCGGGCAGGGCAACAACGCCGGGCAGTTCAACGACGTCCTTGTCATCGCCGGCGTCACTCTGCTGCTCGTCGGGGTGACCGCCCTCCTCCCCTGGGTCGTCGAGGCGGTGGTCGCGCGGCTCGGATCCGGCGCTCTCTCCTGGCAACTGGCTGTCCGACGGCTTCAGTTGAGCAGCGGTACGGCGGCCCGCATGGTGAACGGCATCGCGGTGGCGGTGGCCGGGGCGATCGCGCTGCAGATGTTCTTCTCAGGGGTCGCCGGCGGCTACACCACCCCGTCGGACAAGGACATCTCGCGGGCTCAGATGGAGGTCACCCCGCCGGACAGCGTGTCGCTCGCGGCGGCGGGCCGGCAGCTCGCCGAGACCGAGGGGGTCCGGAAGGTCACCGTGCTGGCTGTCGGTTCGGTGGGCGAGAAGGCCAGGAACCCCGACACATACATCGAGTTGACCATCGGGAACTGCGCGGCGCTGCGCGCCATGGGCCGGCTCCCCTCGTGCCGCGACGGCGACTCCTTCACCGTGCGGGGCGCCGAGTACGACACGGGCACACCCCAAGTGGTCAAGCCGGGCCGCACGGTGTACCTCAGCCCGTCCTACACCCAGGCCAAGAAGGCGCCGGTCGCCTGGACAGTGCCTACGGGCATCAAGCAGGCCGACGCCCGCGAGGACCCGTCCGGGGTCGTGCGCGGCGGCGTCCTGGCCACGCCGGGCGCCCTGCCCGAGGAGGTCGTGGCGCAGGCCGCCGGGCGGATCCTCATCGGCCTCGACCCCAAGGTGGCGGACGCCCGCGACCTGGTCCGCAACACCGCGGCGCGGATCGACCGTCTCACCGAGCCCGCGACCTGGACGTCGAGCGACCGCTCCGAGCGGTTCGACTCGATCCGCACCGGCCTGTTCGTCGGCGCCACCTGTGTCCTGCTGCTGATCGGGGTGAGCCTGCTGGTCTCCCAGCTGGAGCAGTTGCGCGAGCGCCGGAAGCTGCTGTCGTCCCTGGTCGCCTTCGGCACCCGGCGGCGCACCCTGAGCCTGTCGGTGCTGTGGCAGACGGCTATCCCGATCGTACTGGGCCTGGTGCTGTCGGCGGCGGTGGGACTGACCCTGGGTGCGGTCCTCCTGACGATGACGAACACGTCGGTCGGCGTCGACTGGGCCGCCGTACTGACGATGACCGGCATCGGCGCGGGAATCGTGCTGCTGGTGACGGTGCTGAGTCTGCCGCCGCTGCTGCGGCTGATGCGGCCGGAGGGCCTGCGTACGGAGTGACACCTGGCGCGCACGACCTCATGCACGGGCCCCTTCCCCCGGACCTCGGTTTCCGGGGGAAGGGGCCCGTCCGCACTGCCCTCAGAGGCTGTACTCCTTGACCACCCTCCGCACCTGGGCGAAGAGCATGCCGACGTTGACCGCCTTGCGGCAGACGACGACGGCGACAACGTCCTGCTGTTCGTTCAGCCGCACGAACAGGTGAGTGAGGTTCTCGCTGTTGACGAGGATCTCCTGGAAGAAGTGGTTCTCGCTCTGGACGCCCCGGCGTTCCTTGAAGACGTCCTCGATCATCACCACCGTGCGGCCCTGGAACAGGTCGAGGGTCGCGCCCGCCAGCAGGTCGAGTACCTCGGGCGGGTGGTTGTCGACCGTCTCGTACGAGAGCAGCATCCCGGTGGCCATGTCGACCACCCCGGACGCGACACACTCGGGGGCATCGGTACGGAGCGCCTTGACCAGGCTCATGACCTGGTCGGAGAAACCTGTGGTCATACGTTTCGTCGCCATCCTTTCCTTCACACTCCTTCGGTCGCCACGGCGGATTCCGTCGCGGCGAGGATCGAGCCGATTCGGCGCAGCGCCGGCTGGGTCGCACGGTGCAGCCGCTCCAGGTCGACGCCCTCGTCGCCGAGTACGACCATCAGCGCGGTGTCGCCGACGGCGTAGAAGGCGGCGCAGCCCTGGCTGCCGTAGGTGACCGTCCGGCGCAGGGTGCCCCGGCCGGTCGCCTCGGCGGCCCGGCGGGCGAGTCCGAGTCCTGCGGCGGCGAGGGCGGCGAGGCCCTCGGGGTCGATCGAGTCCGCGGTGTCCGCCGCGATGAGCAGTCCGTCGGTGGCGGCGACCGCCGTGTCGGTGATTCCGTCTACTTTTTCGCGCAGGTCGCGCATTTCCATGGCCAGCGCTTTGTGGTCCATGTATTCAACTCCCCTATGAGCGGTGCCATATGTGTTCCGAGGTAATCGCTCGGGATTACTTGGTGGTTCCGTTCCTCATACGGAAGAACCCTTTCCAGCTCGTCCCGCGCTTTTCCGGGGCGAGAGATTCGGTGATGCCACTGGCGCCGGGTTCGCGGCGCGGCAGTGCGGGAGCGGGGGCCTGCGGTTTCGCTGCCGGCTGCGACAGCGGCTGTGCGTCGGAGGCGAGGACCGCGGCGAGCGCGGTGACCACGGCGGGATCGACGTACGGGGGCGGCGGGGGCGGAGGCGGTGACGGCCGGGGCTGTGACGGCGGGGGCAGCAGGGTCGGAGGCGGTGACGGTGACGGCGGGGACGGGGGCAGCAGGGGCGGAGGCGGTGACAGCCGGGGCTGTGACGGGGACGGGGGCGGCGGGGGCGGCGGTGGCCTGCGCTGTCGCAGGCCCTCCTCCGGCAGTCGTACGACCGGGAGCGGCGCGGCCTCCTCGGCGCACTCCAGGAGCCCGGCACCGAGCATCCGCGCCATCTCGACCGTCACCGTGTACACCCCCCGGCCGGTACGGAAGGCGAGGTCACGGGCGGTGCGGCGCCCGTCGGCGTGGGTGAGCAACTCGCGCTGTACAGGGATGAGTTGCTCCTCGTCCACCAGAGCCGGCGCCGAACTCGGGCTCGGGCGCTCGCGGTTCGGGCGTACCGGGTGGGGCAGGGCGGCGAGGGCGGCCAGTTTGCGGTTGGCGTCCTGGAGCAGGCGGACCGGCCCCTCGCCCACCGGGACGGGGGCCAGCGGCTCGGCCCCGGGGTCGCGTTCGCAGGCGTCGACGCGGCCGGCGACGACCGCGAAGACGGCGTCCCGTAACGCCATCATGCAGACGACCCGCAACTGGGCGGCGCCCGCGTACCCGTGCCGGCTCAGTTCCGCGCCCGGCCAGCGCGCTCCCCCGGCCTCGCGCACCAGCTCGGCCCACTCCTCGCCACTGATCCGGCGGGAGCGCAGCAGCAGAGCCTCGGGGCCCGGGGCCCCCGGGCTCTCGGCGCCGACGACGAGACCGCGCCGGAAGTGAAAGGTCCCGCCGGGACTGCCGACCGCGCGCAAAGCCCCGGTGAACTCCTCGCGCCCGCAGTCGGCCAGGGCGTTCAGCAGCAGGTGGTAGCCGATCCGGCCGAGGGAATCCGGGGATTCGGATACGGCGTCAGGGGCGGATACGGAATCGCGGATGACCGACATCACTCCCCTTGGCCTGGCCCAGCGGCATTTCGCACATACGCCTGACGCGTAGCACTGAGGGGGTATGTGTATCAGTCCAGGCGCATATTCAGGCCGGGGTCTCGCTACCTGACGGAAGTTGAAGTCTCTCGCCGCTCAACGGTCTTTGTTCGACGCTCATTTGACCGAACAGTCACCTCTTCAGTCGCCCAACACCCGTACGGGCAACGGCCGCAGCGCCTCCCGCAGGGCCACCGCCAGCTCCTGGTACTCCACGCCCCGCACGGCGCCCGCGCGCATCGCGAGGCCGATCCGGCGGCTCGGGGCCGGGGCGGCGAAGCGGCCGGTGCGGAGCTGGTCGCTGCGGCCCGCCTCGACCCTGACTGCGGTGTGCGGCAGCAACGTCACACCGAGGCCGCCGGCCACGAGCTGGACGAGGGTGGACAGACCGGCGGCCGTGGTGCTGGCCGGGGCGTCGGCGCGCCCGGCCTCGCGGCAGATGTCGAGCGCCTGGTCGCGCAGGCAGTGCCCTTCGTCCAGGAGCAGCAGGTCGAGGTCGCGCAGCACCCCGCGCGGGATGTCCGTGTGCCCGCCGAGGGGATGACCGAGGGGCGTGACGAGCACGAAGTCCTCATCGAAGAGGGGGAGTTCGAGGAGGCCGGGCATTCCGGTCGGGACCGCGATCAGCAGCAGGTCGAGACGGCCGTTGGTGAGTCCGTCGAGGAGGCCGGCGGTCTGCTCCTCGTGGACCTGGAGGTCGAGGGCCGGGTAGCGGTCGTGGACGAGGCGCAGGACGGAGGGCAGGAGGTAGGGCGCGACGGTGGGGATCACACCGAGCCGCAGGGTCCCGGTGAAGGGCGCGCGCACGGCCTCGGCCTCCTCCATCAGCGCGCCGACCGACTCCAGCACGGCCCGGGCGCGTACGGCGAGCCGCTGACCGGCCGGAGAGAGGAGCACCTTGCGGGTGGTGCGCTCCACCAGGGTGACGCCGAGGGCCTCCTCCAGGGCGGAGACGGCCCCCGAGAGCGCGGGTTGGCTCATGCCGATCGCGGCGGCTGCGTCCCTGAAGTGCAGGTGCTCGGCGACGGCGACGAAGGCGCGCAGCTGGGCGAGACTGGGGCGGCGGCGCCCGTCGGTGTTCCTGACCGCGGCCATGCCCGCACTCCTTACCTGACTGATAACTTTCACTGATCAACCTTGCAAAGTGTATCGACTCTCACAATCAATGGTGGTGAGTGAGCATGGGCCTCGCGGAACTCAAGTCCGCCCTGCCGGACTTCGCCGCGGACCTGCGCCTCAACCTGGGCTCGGTCGTCGACCGCTCCGGGCTCACCCGGCAGCAGCTGTGGGGCACCGTACTGGTGTGCGCGATCGCGTCGCGCTCGCCGTGTGTGCTGCGCGAGCTGGGACCGGAGGCCAGGGCGCACCTCTCGCCGGCGGCGTACGCCGCCGCCCGGTCGACGGCGGCCGTGATGGCGATGAACAACGTCTTCCACCGCACCCGCCATCTGCTCTCCGACCCGGAGTACGGGCGGCTGCGCACCGGTCTGCGGGCGAACGTGCTCGGCGATCCGGGCGTCGAGCGGACCGATGTCGAGCTGTGGTCGCTGGCGGTGTCGGCGATCAACGCCTGCGGCGCCTGTCTGGACGCGCACGAGCGGGTCCTGCGCGCGGCGGGCGTCGACCGGGCGACGGTGCAGGAGGCGTTCAGGATCGCGGCGGTGATCCAGGCGGTCGGTACGACGCTGGACGCGGAGGCGATCCTCGCCGAGTAGCCGGGCAGGGGTGCGCGGGTGGGGTGGGCGATCGGGGTCAGCGACTGGACGCGGCCCGCGGTACGTCCGACAATGGGCGGACCCTCACTCCGTTCGTCGCCGCCTTCGTCGTACCGGCCGCGAGGATCGTGTTTCTCCTATTTGAGGGAGCCACCCGCATGACCGTCGCCCTGGTGCTGATGGCCGCCGTCGCCCTGACAGCCGCCGCTGTCCTGCCGCGTGTGCTGACCCGGGCCGGCTGGCCCGACCGGGAGCCGGTGCTGGGGCTGTGGGTGTGGCAGTGCCTGGTCGCCACCGTGCTGGTGTGCTGCCTCGCCGCGCTGCTGCTGGGCGCGACGGCCGCGTTCGGAACGGTCCGGGTCCACGCCTTCGCGCCGGCGCCACCCTCGGTCGCCGCCGCCTATCCGGCGGGACCGGCGCCCGGCTGGCTCACCGTACTGACGCTGCTGCTGGCCTGCGGGGCGGCCTGGACGGTCGCCATGCTCGCCCGGGAACTCGTCGAGGCACGCAGACGGCGTCGGCTGCGGCGCGCGCATCTGCGGGAGCGCGCACCCGACCTGCCCGACGGTCTCCCCGCTGCCCGGGGGCCGCTGCTGGTGCTGGAGGACGAGTATCCCGACGCCTGGCTGCTGCCCGGGCCGGCGCCTCAACTCGTCGTCACCACGGGCGCGTTGCGCCGGCTGTCCGACCACGAGCTGGACGCCGTACTCGCCCATGAACTCGGTCACGCCCGCGCCCGCCACGACTGGCTGCTGCACCTCTCGCAGGCGCTGGCCGCCGGCTTCCCGCGCGTCCCGGTCTTCGCGCACTTCCGGGACCAGACGCACCGCCTGGTGGAACTGGCCGCCGACGACACCGCGTCCCGGCGCTGCGGTCACCGCACGACCGCGCTCGCCCTGATCGAGCTCAACCGGCACCGGGGCGTGTTGTCCTGCGCCTGCACACGCGGCCAGCTGGGCGACCGCATCGAACGCCTCCTGGCACCCCCGCCCCGCCTGGACGCCCCCTACCGCGCCGCCACCACCCTGGCCGCAGCGCTGGCCCCCCTGATCCCCCTGCTCATCGCCCTGGGCCCAGCCCTGAAGGTGCTCAACTGACCCTCCGGACGCGCGCGCTGACCAAGGGTGTGCCATCCGCACGGGCGCAGCCACAGCGCCCCACGGCTTCCGCACCACACATCCGACGAACTCACCGCAGCCCGACACCTGACTCCGGACGACAACCCGGCACCTCGAACCCGCCCCGA
>NZ_JAVFVX010000044.1:33050-64822 GCF_033441795.1 Streptomyces sp. ADMS
GACAACCCGGCACCTCGAACCCGCCCCGAGCCTCGCCGACGCCGCAGCACCCGCCGCGAGACCGCCGGCAACCGTACGCGCCACCACAGCCGACCGCCGGCGACCACCACACCGACCCACCCGCCACCAAGGCTCGACCGACCGCCTACGAAGAGGGGTCGGACGGCGGCGCACCCTGTTCGGGCCGCTCGTCTTGCTCGGGCCGCTCAGCCTGTTCGGGCCGCTGCTGAGCCTTCGTCAGTGCGACCCCCGCCGCCGTGGCTCCGCGCGGCTGCGGAGAATGTCGTAGCGCCACCGTTTCGTGGGTGTGTGCCTGGGAGTACACGTGCAGGTAGCCGACGACCGTGTTCGTCACCGCGACCAGCGGTACGGCGACCACCGCGCCGCCGATCCCCGCCACAAGGCCGCCCGCCGCCACTGACAGCACCACCGCCAGCGGATGGACCCGGACCGCCCGGCCCAGGATGAACGGCTGCAGGACATGGCCCTCGATCTGCTGCACGGCCAGCACCACCAGGACCACCAGGACCGCCGTGAAGACGCCCTGCGTCACCAGCGCCACCACCACGGCCAGGGCGCCCGAGGCGACCGCGCCCACCAGCGGGATGAAGGAGAACAGGAAGATGAACACGGCCAGCGGGACGGCCATCGGCACGTCCAGGAAGTAGATGCCGAGGCCGATGAAGATGGCGTCGATCAAAGCCACTATCACCGTGCCCCGCACATACGCCGTCAGCGTGCGCCAGGCCCTGGGGCCCGCGCCGGCGACTCCGGGCCGCGCCGCCGCCGGGACCAGCCTCAGGGTCCACTCCCAGATGCGCTTGCCGTCGTAGAGGAGGAAGAGGGTCGAGAAGGCCGCCAGCAGTATGCCGGTCAGCGCCTCGACGATGACCGTGACGCCCTCCAGGCCCGCCGACGTGATCTCGTCCGTGTTCGCGCCGACCGCCTCGCGCAGGTTCTCGGCGATCTCGTTGATCTGCTTGTCGGTGACGTGGAAGGGGCTCTTGAGCAGCCAGTTGCGAAACTCGTCGATGCCGTCCTGGAGCTGGTCGGCGAGGTTGTCGATGTTCTCCATGACCTGCCAGGTCACGAACCAGCCGATCAGCCCCATCACGACGAACCCGAGAATCGCGGTGAGCGCGGTCGCCGGCCCGCGCGGCATGCCCCACCGCATGAGGCGGGCGACGGTGGGCTGGAGCATCGCGGTGATGAGCAGCGACACCACGAAGGCGAAGACGACGAGCTGGACGGCGCTGATGACCCGCATCAGCACCCAGAGGGTGCCCGCGAGGATCAGCAGCCGCCAGCCCGCCTCGGCCGCGACCCGTACACCCCACGGGACGACGGAGGCCGGCTCGGGCCGGACGTCGGGGGCGGAGCGAGGCTGGTCGTCCTCGTACGCGGGTGAGGTCTGCGCGATCTGCCGTGAGGTGTCCGGGGATCGGACAGCGTGCCGGGAGTCCCCGTCGTCCTCGTGCTCCTTCTCCACCTCGGCGCGGCGCTGGTCGAGCCGCTCACCCATCTCGGTCAGCCGGACACCGACCCGGCCGAGCCACTGCGGCACTCGCGACACGATCCGCCGCCCCCCCCCCCCCCCGTCTCTCCCTCTGCCCACCACTCTCCCCTGGAGTCCCGGAAGTCTCAGGAGCTGCGATCGCTTCCGACCGTACATGGCCGAAGCCCCTCGCCGAAGGACGGTGAGGGGCTCGGAAAAGTTGAGACAACTGAGCGCGGAAGAAACAGAAAGGCTCAGTACCAGTTGTTGGCCTGCCAGAAGTTCCACGCACCGCACGGGCTGTCGTAGCGGTCGTTCATGTAGCTCAGGCCCCACTTGATCTGGGTGGCCGGGTTCGTCAGCCAGTCGGCGCCCGCCGATGACATCTTGGAACCCGGGAGTGCCTGCATGAGGCCGTACGCGTCGGAGGTGGGGTTGTCCGCCGTGTAGTCCCAGCTGGACTCGTGGTCCACGATGTTGCTGAAGCACTGGAACTGGTCCGCCGGGACGATCTGGCGCGCCATCTCCTGGACGTCCGCGACAGAGTACGAACTCTGGATCGCGAAGCTGGACGGGTCGCGCGTCGCGGCACGGCTGGCCGCCTCTGCCGCTTCCTTGCGGGCCTTGGCGTCCGCCTCGGCCTTCTCTGCGGCCTTCTGCTTGGCGACCGCGTCCTTGGCCGCCTGCTTGCGGGCAGACTCTTCGGCGTCCTTCTTGGCGGTGGCGTCGGCGGCGATGGCCTGGACATCGGCCTGCTGCGTCAGGGACGCGGTCTGCACCTGTGCCTGGGAGCCCACGGGAATGTCCGTGAGCAGCGTCGCGTCGCCTGCCAGGGCCTCGGCGTCGTTCGGGGTCTCGGTGTTGCCCGAGGCCACACCGGTAAAAGCGCCGACAGCGGTGACCGCGGTGGCCGAGGCCACTGCGAATCCCCGGACCGAAATCCGGCTCACACGGTTTCCTTCCAGCATCGCCCGCTTCGGTGACCCTGGCGGACGCAATCTTGCCCCAAGACGCTGGCCTCCCAACTGCGGGGTCACGGGAGACACGGGCCCGGTGGGCAACTCCCTTGCGGGGAGCGCCGCGTGGTGCACGGGCGGCATACGACGACGGTATGGAGTTGAAGGCGGAGCTTCGGTGGTGCCGTACTACTGGGGGTACAGATGTGTCGTATGCGGGGCCTGACAGGAGTGAGACTCTGCCGCAACCGGACGCCGGGTGGCAATTCTGTGTTGCGTGTGAAAGCTCACACCTCGTTTGTCCCCAGTGATTTGAGGAAAGCCGCAGACGCGGAAGCGCCGCCCGGCTAGGCTCTTCACCTTTGCCGGACGGCGCCACTTCCGCCAACTCTCAGGTAACCGGACGCAATTGCCCAATTACCCGAGAGGGTGCCTCTATCCGCCCAACCGGGTCAGATGTGTCCGTCCTCCAGCATTTCGGTCACCAGGGCGGCGATCTGGGAACGCTCGGACCGGTTGAGGGTGACGTGCGCGAAGAGCGGGTGGCCCTTCAGCTTCTCGACGACGGCGACTACACCGTCGTACCGGCCGACCCGCAGATTGTCCCGTTGTGCCACGTCATGGGTGAGAACCACCCGTGAGTTGGAGCCGATGCGGGACAGCACGGTGAGCAGGACGTTCCGCTCCAGTGACTGTGCCTCGTCCACGATCACGAACGCGTCGTGGAGCGACCGGCCGCGGATGTGGGTGAGGGGCAGCACTTCGAGCATGCCGCGCGCGGTGATCTCCTCGATGACCTCGCGGCTGGTGACCGCGGACAGCGTGTCGAAGACCGCCTGCGCCCAGGGGCCCATCTTCTCGGACTCGGAGCCGGGCAGATAGCCGAGCTCCTGCCCGCCCACCGCGTACAACGGCCGGAAGACCATCACCTTCTGGTGCTGCCGCCGCTCCAGCACGGCCTCCAGGCCGGCGCACAGCGCGAGCGCCGACTTGCCGGTGCCGGCTCGGCCGCCCATGGACACGATCCCGATGTCCGGATCGAGGAGGATGTCGAGCGCGATCCGCTGCTCGGCGCTCCTCCCCTTGATACCGAACACCTCGCGATCCCCTCGTACGAGGCGGACGTTGCCCTCCGCCGTAACGCGTCCCAGGGCCTTGCCGCGTTCCGACTGGATCGTCAGACCGGTGTGCACCGGCAGCTCGGCCGCCTCGGGGACGTAGGTGTGCCCCTCCTCGAAGAGGATGTCCACCTGCTCGCCGGCCAGGGTCAGTTCGGACATTCCGGTCCAGCCGGAGGAGCCCGTGATGGCCAGCTCCGCGCGGTACTCCTCGGCGAGGAGCCCGACGGACGAGGCCTTGATCCTGAGCGGCAGGTCCTTCGATACGACCGTTACGTCGTACCCCTCGGCCTGCAGATTTCGGGCGACCGCGAGGATGCGGGAGTCGTTGTCCCCCAGGCGATAGCCGCTTGGCAGCACGCTGGGGTCCGAGTGGTTGAGCTCGACACGGACGGTCCCCCCCAGCTCCCCGATCGGAATCGGGGCGTCGAGACGGCCGAACCGGACGCGGAACTCGTCCAGCATGCGCAGGGCCTGCCGGGCGAAGTAGCCGAGTTCGGGATGGTGCCGTTTGGCCTCCAGTTCCGTGACCACGACGATCGGCAGCACGACTTCGTGCTCGTCGAAGCGGTTCAGGGCGCCTGGATCGGCCAGCAGGACGCTGGTGTCGAGAACATAGGTGCGCCGGTCTGGCATACGGCGCTTTGTGCTGGTCACCACGGAAGGACGTACCCCCTCGGATGAGGTCGGGGAGCGACGAAGGAGATCTGGACCGGTCGACGGCCGCAGTGCGCGGGCCGAGAACCGGCCCTCCGCCTGTTCGCCCGTGCTGTGACCACACGGTCGGGCTGGTGCAAAGGGCCTCCCGGGCGGACGGCCCCGTGCCGCCCGCTGAGATACGACACCCGTGGTTCGGGTGTCGACCTGCTTGGCTTATGCCCTCGAACATGCGCGGCCATGCCACGGCAAAGGGCGGCGCGCTGGTGAACTCCTTGTTACTTCCGCCCCAGAGGGGGTGAATTTCACCCCATAGGGGCAACACGAGGCCCCTACGAGGCGGTACGGATCTGGCGTACGCCCCGTCAGACGGGCGCCCCTGACCGACGGAGCGCTCAGCCGCCGTAACGCCGGTGGCGGGCCGCGTAGTCACGCAGGGCGCGCAGGAAGTCGACCTTGCGGAAGGCCGGCCAGAAGACCTCGCAGAAGTAGTACTCCGAGTGGGCCGTCTGCCAGAGCATGAAGCCGGACAGCCGCTGCTCGCCGCTGGTACGGATGACGAGGTCGGGGTCGGGCTGGTCGCTGGTGTAGAGGTGCTTGCCGATCATGTCGATGTCGACGTTCTCGGCGAGTTCCTCCAGCGACGTGCCCTTGTCGTGGGCGTCGAGCATCATCGACCGCACGGCGTCGGCGATCTCCTGCCGACCGCCGTACGCGATGGCGACGTTGACGAGTATCCCGCCGGTCACATGCGCGGTGGACTCCTGGGCTTCCTTGATCTGGGTCTGCATCTGCGCCGGGAGCAGATCGAGGTTGCCGACGTGGTGGACGCGCCAGCGGCCGTCGGCGGCGAGGGAGGTCACGACGTTCTCGATGATCCCGAGAAGCGGTGCCAGCTCCTCCTGCGGCCGGGTGAGGTTGTCCGTGGAGAGCAGCCAGAGGGTGACGACCTCGACGTCGGTCTCGGAGCACCAGCCGAGGAACTCCTCGATCTTGTCCGCGCCGGCCCTGTGCCCCTGGGCGGTGGTGGAGCCCGCCGCCTTCGCCCAGCGCCGGTTGCCGTCCACGATGACGCCGATGTGCTTGGGCACCTGGTCGTGGTCGAGGTGGCCTTCCACCCTGCGTGTGTAGACCCTGACCAGCAGCCGGCGCAGGTTGTCGCGCAGGTTCACGTGTTTGTCAGCCCCTCCGTACGGATCGGACAGGCGCGGCCGAGCGCAATCCCTGGCGCGATCCCTGCCCGTATGGCGGTCCTCGGGGGTGGCGGTCCCCGGAAGGGAAGCGTACCGCTGCCCGGCGGGGGTTCTTGCGCCCAGGGGGAACGGGGGCCTTGCGCCCGCCAGGCCGCGGAAGAGCGCGAAAGGGCAAAGGGGGACGCGCCCGGGAAGGGTGATGAGGGAGCGGCGGTATCCGGCTGGCTTCGCCCGGACACAAAAAACGGGCCGGTCCGTGGGGGGGGAGACGGACCGGCCCGAGGGGGGGCTTCCACCATAACCCTTCGTGAGTGATGCTGCGCACATCAGCACCGAACAACTACTCTCCGAAGTCGTCCGACAACGCGTGGATGGTCTCGGGAGCGCGTTTTCATGGCCGGATCATGGCTGGAAAGCAGCTGATTCCCAGGAAATATCGCAGGATCCGGGGAGATCCGGAGGCAACCGGCGCGTTTCACCCCCATCGCGAAACCCTCGATTGGCGCCAGGGCCATTCGGGTATCGGGCGGACACCGGAGGGGCCCCGGGCGCGGCGTCCCTCCCAGGGGCGACCCGGTCGCGAACGCCCGCTTGACGCCGTCGCTAACTTCGCAGCCATGGCCACCTTCACCACCCCGAAGACACCGGAGCCGATTCCCCTGGAGCTCGCCGACTCGGGACGGGCACGCCGACGCGGGCTGCTGGGCCGGGACGGGATCGAGGGCGCGCTGTTGCTGACGCCCGCGAATTCGGTGCACACGTTCAGGATGCGGTTCGCGATCGACGTCGCCTATCTGGACGGAAAGGCGCGGGTCCGGGCGGTAAGAACCATGCGGCCGGGCCGAGTTGGACTGCCCCGACCCTGGGTGCGGTCGGTCCTGGAGGCGGAGGCGGGGGCACTGGAGAGGTGGGGGGTGCGGCGGGGCGTACGGCTCACGATCCGGGTCGAGGGCGCGCCACCGGAGGGCCACTGAGCAGGGCCGGGACAGACTCGCAGGAGCACCGAAGGGGTGGGCACGGCACCGCGCAGGCCCCTCCTCTGCGCGGTACCACCCGCGCCGCTTTGCTCACGCGAATACCTTTGCCCAAAGTTACGTGACACCGACCCATGCCTGCCAACGTCCGCGATAACGATGCGGAAACCTCGTGAAGCCTTTTCGGGCAAACGCACACATGTCTCGCGCACGACGAGAGGGGCCACACTCCCCGCCGCCGAGTTTTCGCCAACATTCGGACGCGGGTGAGCAATATCCGGATGTCGACGGACGGCAAGTTACGTGATGTCCAGAATTGCCTCAATTGCACGGTGGCGAGGCGAGCGAGGACCGCCAAGGGTCGCTGAGGAGCACCGAGAACCGTCACGGACGGGCCGGGGCCGGGCCATGGACTGCCGCGAACGGGCGGACCGTGGACCGGCGATGGACTGCTGTGGACTGGCCGGGCCGTCGACGGGCGGGCCGTCGACTGCTGTGGACCGCTTGAGCCGAGGCAGCGCAGGGCGGCCAGAACGGCGGTTACTCGCCAGTTCCACTCCAGCGGCGGAAGCGGGGCCTCCGCTCGGTCGAGGCGGGGAAGACGTCCTGGGCCGATCAGCTGAGCGGCTTGCGAGCCTCGACGAGATGGCGGCTGCTGTGCGCCACGAACGCTCCCTCGGCCTCGATCCGCTCGTGCAGGGAGCGCAGTCGGGGAAGGTAGGCGTCGACGGTGAACCCGGGAACCATCCAGATCACCTTGCGCAGAAAGTGCACGACGGCGGCGATGTCGTAGAACTCCATCCGCAGCCGCTCCGCCCGCAGGTCGACGATCTCCAACCCGGCGGCTTCCGCGCCGACGCGCTCGCGGTCGGGGTGGCGGGCGCTGCGCTGCTCGTCCGGCTGCGGACCAAGAAAGTGCTCGACGAGTTCGTACACGCTGGAGGGCCCGACGTGCTGGGCGAAGTACGTACCGCCGGGTCGCAGGACGCGGGCGATCTCGGCCCAGTGCGGGGAGACGGGGTGCCGGCTCACAACCAGGTCGAAGGCGTCGGCGGCGAAGGGCAACGGCGCGTCGTCCGGTACGGCGACGACCGCGGCGCCGCGCGGGTGGAGCAGGGCGGTGGCCTTGGCGACGTTCGGCGGCCAGCCCTCGGTGGCGACGGTGAGCGAGGGCAGCTTCGGGGCGGTGTTGAGGACCTCACCACCGCCGGTGTGCACGTCGAGCGCGGCGGACACGCGGGCCAGTCGCTCGCCCATCGCCCGGGCGTATCCCCAGGAGGGCCGCGCTTCGGCCGCCCGCCCGTCGAACCACGAGAAGTCCCATCCGTCGGTGGGGACGGCGGCGCCTTCGGCGAGGAGTTGCTCGAAGGCGGGGGTGTGGGGAGGAGAAGAGGTGCGTGGAGGGGTGGGGGGGTGTGGAGGGGTGGGCTCGGGCGCGGACATGAGCATGATGATCGCAGGCAGTTGTCGGGGGCCGCTGGTAGTTTCCGCCGCAAACGACGGAAGCAGAGGTGGTGCGGGACATGCTGTACGCCGACGACGAGTCGACGACGCTGCGCGCGAAGCTGGACCAGGAGCGGGACGCGGTGCTGTGGAAGCTGGAGGGCCTGGACGAGGAGCAGCTCCGCCGGCCGATGACACCGACGGGCACGAGTCTGCTGGGACTGGTGAAGCATCTGGCGTCGGTCGAGTACGGCTGGTTCGTGGAGACGTTCGGCAGGGAGACGGAGCCTCTCTGGTTCGACCCCTACCTCGGGGAGGACATGACCGCGGGCCCGGACGAGACCAGGGCCCGGATCACCGACTTCTACACCCGCGCCCGCGCCGCCGCCGACCGCGTACTGACGGAACTGCCCCTGGACACCCTGGGCAAGCCGACGTGGCGGGACGACGAGTGCTCGCTGCGCTGGGTCCTGGTCCGTATGACGGCGGAGACGGCGCGCCACGCGGGGCACATGGACATCGTGCGGGAGCTGATCGACGGAGCGGTGGGGGAGTACGAACCGTCATGACCTGTCATGAGCTGTCATGACAGGTCGGAGTCCAGGGCCAGCATGATGTGTTCGTTGTCGCCGTGGCGGACCGTACCGGTGCGTCGGAAGCCGTGCTTTTCGAGGAGGCGGACGGAGGCGGTGTTCTCGGCGAAGGGGTCGGCGTAGAGAGGCCGGTTGGTCTCGCGCAGCAGGAACAGCCCGAGCGCGACGCTGCCGACCCCCCTCCCCCAGTACGGCCGCCCGAGCCAGTACCCGATGAAACGCCGGTCACCGAGGTCCGGGTCCCTGTCCCACCAGGCGACGACGCTTCCGGCGGGTTCGGTGTCCACGGTGACCATCTGGACGAACACGGTGCTGTCGCCGAGGATCTTCGACTTCCAGTGCGCCATGAAGGCGTCCCGCGGCCGAGGCGTGAACCGCGACCGCCGGACGGCTTCGGGGTCGTGCTCGTACGCGAGCAGGAACTCCAGGTCGGCGTCCACGACGTCGCGGAGTTGTACGTCGTTGTCGGGTCTGCCGCCGGTCACGCTGTCGGTCGTCATGGTGCGGAGTCTGGCAGGGAGCACTGACAACGCCGGGAAGGCAAGCGGGACCGAGGGAAGGATGTGGGGTGCGAGGTGCGACGCGGTGCCGATGCCTACGCGGTGCCGGGATCGTCGAGGAAGCGGAGCAGTACGGCGGCCTCCGCGCGGAGCCGCGCGGCCCGGTCGGCGTGAGCGGGCGCGGTCAGCTGCGCTGCGGCCTCCAGTCGCTCGGCGACCTCCGCGCGTACGACGTTGACGACACAGGGCTCGCTCAGCTCGCGCCGCGCTGCTTCGGTGGCGCCGGCACCAACCGGCGACTGTTCAAGAGCCACGCCGCGGAGCTCGGCTACACCCACGGGCGCCGCTTCTGCGTTGTCCAACGCACCAAGTGTCGAGCGCAGGGCGCTCACCGCGGCCTTGTCGCGGGCGCGCATCGCTTCAGGGAGTGCTTGACGCATACGGAGACGTAATGACATGCCGGTGACCTTAGCCAACTGAGGCCGCGCCGAGTCCAGTCAGGGGACTCAGAGGTCGCCACTGCTGACACGCTCGTACCGCAGGAGTACGACGCCGTTGCCGAAGGTACGTGATTCGGTGAGCCGGAGCCGGGTGAGGCGGTCGACCTCGGGGAAGAGCGGCCTGCCGCGTCCGATCAGCACGGGATGGACGCACAGATGAAACTCGTCGACGAGGTCGTGCCGCATGAACTCGGCGGCAAGTTCGGCACCACTGACCGCGAGATCCCCGCCGGGCTGCTCTTTGAGAGCCCGAATGTCCGCAGGGACGACCTCCCGCACGATGGTGGTGTTCCAGTCGGCGTGCTCCAGGGTCCGGGAGTACACGTACTTCGGCATGTCCCGCCAGATACCGGCGAACTCGACCATGGGTGCGGTGCTGTCGGGGTCGGAGTCGGCGGTGGGCCAGAAGTCGGCCATGAGTTGGTGGGTCAGGCGCCCGCTGAGAAAGGCGCCCATGGCCCTGGTCTTCCGATTGAAGTACCGGTGAAGCTCTTCATCGACCATGTGCCAGTCGATCTCGCGGTTGGGTCCCTCAAAGTATCCGTCGAGGGAGATGGACATCATCAGGATGACTTTCCGCACGGCACACACACCTCACCGATTGCTGGGCTGTGACTGGCATTCACGGTACTGATCCGGCCTGGCCCGAGGCGTTGTTGCCACACGAACTTTCGTGTTGTTGGCGTCAGGGAGCCGCAGGTGCAACGTCAACGTTCAGCGCCCGTCGCGAAGTCCAGCGGATTCGCAAAGCTGACTGTCTCGGCAATCTGCTGGACCATTCCGCGATACTCCGCTCTGCGAGCCACCGCTGTCGTACTGACCGTCAGAACAGCTATGCGCTTGCAGTCAGGATGAGGCAGGTGCGCGTGGATCTGAAGGAGAGGCTGTTGTGGAAGACCGCTGTCGGATGACGGAGTCAGCGTGCTCTCGCTGAGCGTCGCAGGCCCACAAGGAAGTTCGAGGAATTCGATGCCCGTGTGCCCGACGTTGGATGTCACCGCACGGGCGGCCGTGACGCCTCGCGGCGCGACGGCCGTATTACGCCAGGAGATCGTGAAGAAGGAGAGCAGCGGCTGGCTGCTGCTCGTGCCCGTCTCGTCCACGTCGTCGCGGTGCAAGCCGATGGAGCAGTGCACCGTACCTAACTCACGGAGGACCCCCAATAGTTGTTGTCCAGAGGCGACGTTGGCGATGAACTGTCGGCGGACCAACTCGTCGGGCGCCGAGTCGAGGAAGGGGGCGACTGCAGCACGCAGGTTGTCGGCTGCCGGGGAGCCAGGCTCGGAGAGGAAGGCATCGAAGGGGAGGGTAGTGAAGCCAGCCGATTCAGCAAACCAGAGTTCCGCTTTTGGGTCACTGACAGAGTCGTGCAGGACAAACGCAGGAGTCTTCACGGTGCATTCCGAAACATATCAAGAATGGGTGGGGTAAATGCCTACGCGTCGACCGCGTTTGATGTCCTCCGGAGTAACACCCCAGTCCGTGAAACTCTGACCGTCTTCGAACTCCGTACGCTGTTCAAGAATTTGCATGCGGCGAGGCACGGCTTCATCAGGTTTGGACACAGCGACAAGGCCGACGAAGCGTGGATCGCCAGCGAACCAGATGACACCAATCTGTGACTTCAGCTCCGGCTTGGCACGGGGAGCCATCCGACGGTGCCACCACTCCGTTCGGAGATGCTGAGAGAAAACAAGGGCAAGTAGCTGATCAAGGCGAGCTGGGTTAGGAAACTCAAACCAACCATAATGTCTGCCGGGGACATTCGGATGGTCACTCAACCCATGTGTAACATGGTGCAGCACCTGCCATTGGTACGTCCGCAGAATGCGTCGCATGCGAAACGCCGGAGAAAAGTAGCGCAGCTGAGCTACGGCTCGATAGAAGCAATATCCGAGAGGTAGCACGAAAAGAAAAACGAACCCCGGCGACAAGAACACGACCAGTGCATACAGCAGGCCGACCCAAGCTGCAATCCAGCCGATGAAGCCAGCAACATTCATCACCATGTGTGCCGTCCAGGCACTACGGGTAGCTGGATGCTCCCAGGCAATGGGGTAGTCAGTGGGATTCATGGACTGCAACTCTCCGATCTGGAAGCGTCAGAAGACATGGCGGACAACGTCGAGGATGCCACCGTTGTCGAGGATGAGACGCGTGCCATCGATACCTGCAACGCTCCCGTCCTTGACGTCGCTATCGTCCGCGTCCACTACTTTGCTGTACAAGCCGAAGCCACCGGTACCAACGCCGACCGCGCTCGACGACACTGCCACATCCTTGGCCGCGGCTTCAGGATTGCTGAGGCCTCTCACCGCCCGCGCGACAAGCGGGTTGTCCAACTGCGCGATTCCCTGCATGCTATCCATCGTCCTGGTACCGAACATGGCCATCTTCTGGCCGAGGGAGAGGACTTCGCCCCCGACCCGGACGGCGTTCACCGTCCCTTTGACCCCGGCAACTGCTGCACCTAGCCCCGGGAGCATACCCATTGCGTCAGCGCCCACGGAGACCGCATTGCTCCAGAAATCGGCGTCGAACTCCTTCTTGGTGAAACCGTCCTTCAAGGACTCCCAAACTTCAGGCTTCGAATAGAGGCGAACTCCCAACGCCGTTGCACTCAGCACAGACGCCGCGAGCAGCAACGCGGTTACCATCGCGATCCCCAGCGGGCCAGCAAAGATGATCGCTACCAGGCCAACGACGCCCGCCACAAAACTCAAGATGTCCGGGAGGTTGTCGCCAAGCCAGTCCAGCGCCTCGTCGAACCACCCAGGCTCATGCGGAGCTAGCTTCTTCGTCGCGTCACGGATCTTCGATGCCCGGTACTTCGCCTTTTCCTCGTGCTCCTCCGCCAGTGTCCGGGCCCGGTCCCGAATCTTCTCCAGCTCGGCCTCGGCCTCTTCGACGTCCGAGTTCGCGCGGCTCAGTGCCTTCTTCGCCTCGTCGCGATCGGCGCTCTTCTTGTCCTCCAGGCCCGGATCGTCGCCGGCTTCGGTCGCGCGCCCCTTCGCCCGGTCCACCGCAGCCTGGGCTACCTTCGCGTCCTCCTCCAGACGCTTGGCACGACGTTGAAAGTCGTCGAGTTCGCCTTCCCAACTCTCCAGTTGCCGAGCCGCCTTGCGGATGGAACGCGCCGCGTTCTTCAAGTTCAGGGGCAGCGGACCACCGTCGAGCTGCTCCCGGAAGGCGACGGCCGCGTCACCCTTCCAGTAGCTGCCGTCCATCAGCTTGGTGACCAGTTCATGCGTCTCTTCGAGCACCTTGGCGCAACCGGAGAGCTTTTTGTGCAGCCCCCGCACTGTTTCGGTGTCGCCCGGCACGGGGTTGAATCCCAGGTGGTGGTAATTGGAATTCGGAAGAGGCGGATAGGACTTCAAGCCCTGCGGAAGATCGCCATTTCTGCGCGCCTGGGAGTCCGGGTAGGGGGAAGGCTCAACCCCGGGTGTAGCGGTCACCTCTTGCCCCCGCCCTTGCCTTCCCTGGCCTTTTTCAAGGCCTCCTCCAGCGCCTTGTCGACCTCGCGGTAGCTGTCCTTGCTCTTCCCGATGATTTCGGCAAGATCCTCGGTCTGCTTTCCGATTTCCTCGGCTCCGTACTTCCAGTCCTCCTGGAACTCCTGACACGCGGAGTCCAGATCGTCCGTGCCCAGCCCCGTGATCGTCGCGTCCGACAGCGCTTTGCGGACGCCTTTGAGCGAATCCGTGGACCTGTTCAGCATCTTCATGAAACGCCCGAGTTCATCTCCGTCGACCGCAAGCCGCTCCGCCATCCGCCCGATACCTCTCCCCGTTCATACAACTGGATCCGTGATCACTTGCACTCCCAGCCTTCGAAGACGTCGGTGACATCGCTGAGCAACGTGACCCTCGGGGCGTTGCGCCGAGCCGGCGGGCGACGCAGATGTCGTCGTGCCGCCGGTGTCCGCACCCGCGATCTTGTCGTCGTCCTTCGAGTCACCGCCACCACCGCCACCAGCAGTCAGAAGCAGGGAAGCGGTCTCTGTAAGCACTCCAGCGATGGGCACATGGCAGCGGTTCACGGTCTGCTCCCGGTGGGGCAAGGCTTCTCTCGAGTGAAGTAACGCTATCCATCGACATCTGGTTACACCACGTTGAAACCTGTCAACCACCGGGACGTGCACGACCAAAGCACCCAAGCTTTGCATCACCTGACTCGCAGCCGTTGCGTAACGCACCGATCTGCTCGGCGCACGCGCCGGCGGGCAGACTGCGTCACTGCAGAGTCACCACCGAAGTGCAAAGAGCGCAACACCTTTCGGGCGCGAAAGGACACTCAGTTGCACGTTCCTCGAAGCCGAACCCGAGGGTGCCGCGCGAATCGATTCTGACGCCGGGTTCGAGTACAGCGGTCAACGACCAAGGACGCGCTGCGGACTCAACTCATTTACTGACTCTGCACCCGCGCCAGGTCAGGGGTGCGCATCCAACCACGCGCGACCAACGGAGTCCGCGAGCCAAGCCAGCACATTTACTTCCCACCCTGACCATCGTCGCCCCCGAAAGGGTGTTCCACGACGAACGACCCCTTACCCCGCACCGTGATGATGAGCCCGCGCTGGATCAGGAGCTGGAGAGCCGCCCGCGCAGTCGGGCGCGACACGTTGAACTCGTCACAGATGGCCGCCTCGGACGGAACCCGACGGCGGGGAGCGTACGTACCGTCCGCGATGCGCGCGCCGAGTATGACGGCGATCTGCTCGTACAGCGGCTCGGGCCCCTCAAGGTCGACAGTCATATCTCGACCCTATTTGACCTGCGACGATGTATATCGCTAGCTGTAGTCACCTGACAACACCTTACAAGTTGGCTTAATGTCCCGATACGACGAGACCCCCGCGACGGTGCGAACGTCCGGGGGCGTGGCCCACCAACTTGTTGGAGTTGATGAACATGGCCGAGCGTAGCGCTGCCGCGCTGCCCTGGGTTGTGGTGACCCTGATTCTCTGGGGACTCGCCCGCCTACTTCCGCCGACCGGCACGCACCGGAAGGCGTCCGCGTCGATGCGAGCCTTCGTGACCAGCAAGAACACAGGAGAGCCTGCCTGTTCGGCGGTACAGGTGCCTGGTGCGCGCCGGTCGCCGTACAGCATCGACCGGGCGCCGCTGGACGGTTCGGCGTCCCCCCTGTCACGGCCCTACCTGCCGTGTCTCGACCGGGTTCCGGAGAGGCAGACGGTCATGGCATCCCGTACGGCTCGTGTACGTCCCCACTGGGCGGCGCGTGAACGGGTGGTGCGGTGGCGTCGGCGCGCAGTCACCGTGTCGGCAGTCGGCCTCGGCATCGACGTCGATACCCGGGACATCCACGCCGAGTTGGACGGAGCGAGGGCCCGATGACCGGCGCGAAGGGTACCGGGGTCAGCGGGGCTGCGCGGCAGGCCGAGTTGCCGATGCTGCGCGCCTACCGGCTCTGGTTCGAGCACGCTCGCAAGTGCGACGACTGCAGGCGCGTCAGCAGGGCACAGGACGGGTGCGAGTGCGGACGCGGGATGTGGGGCGCCTATCGCCGGGCGTACGGCGGAGGTGGCGGATGACGTCCAACTCCACCGGCAGGACCGACACCTGCGGAACCGTCCGCGCCTCGCTGTTCTACCGGGCACCGACCCTCAGCGAGAGCGGCGCATGCATCCTGCCGCAGCGGCACGAGGGAGACCACCAGGACGCCAAAGGAGCATGCTGGTACCGGATTCCTCTCGTCGGCGCGATGGACTCGTACGGAGGGGAGCGGGCGACGGCCCATGCCCGCAAACCAGCCTGGACACCCGAACCTCCCTTACGCTCCCCCCTCTGCGTCCTGGGCCAACATCCTCACTGTCGAGACGCGGAACCCCGCGAGACCGGTGTACCCGGAGTCCGCCACCTGATATGTACCTGCGCCTGCCACCGTCCGGCCCCGCTCCCGACGGCCGGAACCAGGACATGATCTCGCCTGAGCCCAGGTCTAGTTGGCGCCGGATGTGCCGGACGCTCAGCAGCCCGGGCCGCACAAGGGAACCCGGCTCCACACCGCCTGCGTAACACAGCGGCCTGCTCACCGCCGCTGCGGCGAGCAGGCCGTTGCGGCACTGAAAGGAGCAGCGCCCTGACCGCCACCACTACCACCGGTGAGGTCTCACTCCCCCTTCTGGAACGTAACCTCCACCCGCCGGTTCTTGCGTCGCCCCTGTTCCGAGGAGTTGTCCGCGATCGGGTAGTCCTCGCTGTAGCCGCGCACCTGGAAGGTGACGTCTCCGCCCAGGCCGGCGGCCAGTTCGTCGTGGACCACCTCCGCGCGGTTCTTGGAAAGGGTCAGGCCGTGGGCGTACGAGCCGAGGTTGTCGGTGAAGCCGAAGACCCTGACGTTCGTCGCCTTCTGGGCCTTGATCTCGTCTGCGATCACCTGGATGCGGGAGCGGGCCTCCGGGTTGAGTTTCGAGCTGTTCTTCGGGAACAGGACCTCCGCCTGGAGCGCGAACGTCACGCTCTCACTCGTGTCCACTCGGCGTTCCTCGCCGCCCATGTCCTCCACGACCGACACGATGTCCATGACATTGGCTGCGGCGAGCGTGGCGCCGTCGGCGAGCTTCAGGCCGGGGCTGTTCGCGTCCACCTCTGGGGGTGGAGAGGTCGTGACCGTGCCCGGGAGGGCGCTGGGGTCGTCGTCCGCGGCGGCGGGCGGACCCGCCAGGGAGAGGGTGGCCAGTACTGCCAAGGCAGTGAGAACGGTTGAGGCGGAGCGGCTGGTGGCGGCCATGGTCACTCGCCCTCGGAGAGTTCGATCGACGCCGGGGGCATTGTGCCGACCTGGAAGTTCACCTGCGTGGAATCTGCCGGAGGAGCGGGGAACTGGGCGAACCAGTCGGTCGTCTGTCCCGTGTCCACGCCTCCTCCTTCGAACTTCGTGCACAGACAACGGCCATCGGTGTCACGGAGGACTAGGTACTTCTTCTTGGCCTTGCTGTCCACCAGCGCCGCTCCGGCGAGGGAGGAGCCGTTCTTGCTCAGCTCGCGTTCGTCACCGCGCCAGTCCGCCGCGACCCAGAACTCCCCGCCACTGTTGGTGACCGTGCCGTTCACCGTCACAAAGCCACCCTGGTCGCGAACGGCTGAGGTGACGGTGAGTGTGATGTCGCCGTTCTTCACTTCGGCCAACGCCGGCTCTGCGGCGGGCGTCTGGGACTCGGTCTCCTCGTCCCCTCCCCCCTCGGTGCTGCTCGGTGTCGAGGAAGACGCGTTCTTGTCCGTCTTGTCGCCGTCTCCTCCCCCACAGCCGGCCACCGTGATGAGCAACCCGGTCGCGATCGCCACCGCGGTCACTGCCCTACGGCTCTTCATGGTGTGCCGAAACTTCATCGGTACGACTTCCTCTCATTCGGCCAGGTGCACAGAGAACAGCACGGACGCATCGGGGAAGTCGCCCGGATTGAAATTTACGGGGTCGATTATCACGATCTGGCCGTCGCAGTTCAGTTGGATCGGCTGCGTGGTGTCCACATCGGGGGCGAAGTCGCAGCGCGGCTGGATGACGGCTACGGCGTGGGCATTGGCGTGCATGCTCTCCGTGCCCGGAATGATCGAGGCGCCGACCGGGTTGTCGGTCTTCACGGCCACCCGGAATCCGGGGTAACCACCCCTGACCACGGGTACGGCGCCACCCTGGACAGTTGAGCCGTTCTCCGCCGCCAGCGCCTGTGCTGCCGCCGTGGCCCCGGTGCTCGGTGGGTCCTGACCGTTCAGCCAGTCGAGCCAGTCGTCGTCCTGTCCGATCGCGCCGGTCAGGGTCGTCACCAACTCGTCCCGGGCGTCCTGTGCGGCCGCCAACGCCGCAGCGTCCGCCGCGGATTGGGCTCCGTTGCGGACGGACGCTGCTTGGGCGAACACGAAGAAGGCGATCGCGGCGAAGAGCAGGATCGCCGTCAGCCAGATGTAGATCGGCAGAGTCTGCCCACGGTCGCTCTGAAGTCGTGCGCCGGTCAGCCGCCGATGACGTCGGTGACCGCGGTGCGAATCGCCCTGGAGATCATGCCGTCCAGTCCCAGGCCGTCGATCAGCGTGAAGATCCCGGCAATGATGATCATCAGGCCCGCGTACTCCACGAACCCGGCTCCCGCGTCCCGCTCCCTGCTCTGCATCCGGGAGACGACAGTCCACGTCCACCTGTTGAACCTGTCCACTGCGCCTGCCCTTCCGCCGAACGCCAACACCGACCCGGACACCGTACGTGAAAGACCGTCTACTCCGCGTGGGTCCAGGGGCCCAACTTCCCCCCGCAGCATGCCCCATCACTCCCACCCCTCCCGGGCCGTACCCAGCCACCGGGCGATCGATTCACTCCTGGTCGCACTGTGCAGCTTTGCGAAGATGCGGTTGATGTGGTTCTTGACGGTCTTCTCGCTGATGAAGCAGGTGGCGGCGATCTGCTGGTTGCTCATGCCGGCTGCGATGAGATCCATGACCTCCGCCTCCCTTGAACTCAGGCCGAAATTCGGTCGGTTGCACTGGCGGGCGGCGAGTGTCGTCGGATGGCCGCGCCGGGACTTCGGAGTCCGCAACAAGAGTGCCATACCTAGTTGCATCTGCGAAGGTTTTCCGTTCGGTTCGTAGGAAACGCCGAGCGAATCCGCGACAGCCGGAACCGGGACATGCGGCGGCGCCTCCGGCACCTGCGCCACGACCCGGACTCCCCTGCCCACCGCCCGTACCGCCTCCGTCAACTCCTCGGTCGTGAAGTCGCCGTGGATCAGGTAGCCCGACGCACCTCTGCACAGCGCCTGCCTCACCACCTCCGGCTCGCTGCTGTACGTCAGCATCATCACGGGGGCGAGAAGGGCCAGTTGGGGGAGGGCCGTGAGGCCGTCGGTGCCTGGCATGCGTACGTCGAGCAGCACCACGTCAGGGTGCACGCGCTCCGCCGCCGATACGGCCTCGGTGCCGTTGGACGCCTCCGCGACCACCTCGATGTCCGGGTGGCCGCCCAGTAGCGCCGTCAGGCCCGCACGTATCACCGGGTTGTCGTCCGCCACCAGTACTCTCAGCGGCATTGGCCGCCGTTCAGCTGTGGACATGCGATGCGGCCTCCTTTCGGGGCCCGGGACGGGGTACGTAGTCCAGTCCGGGGGGCGTTACGTCGACGCGAATCTCCGTTCCGCCCCCTTCACCTCGGCCCAGGTGAATCACCGCCCCCAGCGACCTCGCCCGTTCCACCATCCCGAGCACCCCGAAGTGGCCTGATTTGGCCATCTCTTCGAGGTTCAGTGGGCGTGGGAGGCCCACTCCGTTGTCCCGGACGCGCAGGGTCACGCCCTCCTCCTGCGTCTCCGCCTCCAACGTCACCCTCGTCGCCTCCGCGTGCCTTCGCGTGTTCTCCAGGGCCTCCGACACGATCGCCAGGAGGTGATGTGCCGTCCGGTGCGGGAGTGCGCCCGCCCCCTCGCCGCGCGCCTCCAGACTCGTACGGATTCCCGTGCTCGACTCGAACTCCGCCGCCCGCCGCGCCAGTTCCGCGAACAGGTCCACGTCCGGGGACGTCAGGTCCGTGTGGTGACGCAGGTCGGTGAGGAGGTCGCGGGACTCCGTGGCCGCCCGGCGGGCCGCCGAGGCCACCAGGGTTGCCTGACGCCTCACCGTCTCCGGGTCCGTACCGTCCGCCGACTTGGCCAGGGCCTCGGCCGCCAACGCCAGTCCGTGCAGGGTCTTCGTGACCGAGTCGTGCATCTGCCGTGCCAGGCGCGCCCGTTCCGACTCCACCGCCTCCGCCACCGCCAGACGGGAGTTCGCCTCCGCCAGTGCCTCGCTCGCCGTACCGAAGCGGAACATCAGGTTGCGCAACGTGACGCCGATGATGCCCGCGCCGATGCAGAAGCCCGCGATGAGGAGGGTGCTGGTGCCTGTGCCCGGGCGGTGTTCCCAGGCTCGGTAGACCATGAGGAGTACCGCCAGTTGCAGGCCCGTGAAGACTCCTGAGCCTTGCCAGCCGTAGAGGAGGCCCGCGAGGAGGGGGGTGCATGCCGTGGCGTAGGCGAGGGGGGAGGCCGGGGACGCGGTGAGGAGGAGTATCGCCGCGAAACTCAGGTCCGCCGCCATCAGGGTGGGGTGGGCGAGGAGGCGGGGGGCCAGGCGGTCCCAGTCCCGGTACATGGCGTACGAGGCCGTGATGCCCAGGACGGCGGCGGCCAGGACCGTGTAACGCGGGGCGCCTTCCGCCGTGTTCGTCATCGCGAAGGGGGTGCCCAGGGCCAGCATCGTCATGCGTAGCGCGAACGCCTGGCGGCACAGGGCCTGAAGGGCGTTGAGCTGGAGGCGGACGGTGGCGGGGGCCGGGGCGTCGTCGGCCAGATAGCCGGCGGTCGGGTCGTAGCCCCGGACCCGCGCCTCGCGACCCCCTGGCTTCGTTCCTCGCATCGCACCAATTGCCCTCATTGCCCTCATCACCCACATTTCCATCAACGCCCCAGAATCGAACCGAAGTTGGTGCCGGAGCCGAGGAACATGCCCGTCGCGATGAGGATCATCGTTGCCGGGAGCATGAAGACCAGGGTGACGAGGGTTGCCTTGGGAATCGTCTTCGCGGCGCGGCGGCGGGATTCCTGGGCGTCCGTGCGGCGCATGTCCGCGGCGATCTGGATCAGCGTCTCCGCGATCGGGGAGCCCAACTCCTCGCCCTGCTGGAGCGCCGAGACGAACTGGGCCACCTGTTCGCTGGAGTTGCGCTTGCGGAGTGCGTCGAAGGCCTGACGGCGGCTGACGCCCATGTCCATCTGGCGGAGTGTGATGCGGAGTTCGTCCGCCCATGGGCCTTCGTACTTCTCCGCCACCCGGTCCAGGGCCTGGCGGAAGCCGAGGCCGGCCGAGACCACGACCGCGAGCACGTCCAGGAAGTCCGGGAGCGTGCGGTCGATGGTCTCCTTGCGCTCCCGTACCGCCTGCCAGATCGCTGCGTCCGCCGCCGTCACCCCGAACGCGAACGTGATGACTGCCAGGACCAGTTGGCCGTTGGTGAGGAAGATCAGGCCGAGGAGCACACCGAAGGTGACGTAGACCGCGCGGCGGGCCGCGTAGCGGGTGATGGTCAGGCCTCCGGGGTTGCCCGCCATGTCGATGCGCAGGCGTTTCGCGTCGACCCGGCGGGGACCCATCAGGCGTAGGACGAGGGGGGTGAAGCGCATGCCCATGCGGTCCACCGCCGAGTCCGCCTTCGACACCCGGGTGCCGCCCACCTCCAGGGCCAGCAGCAGGTCGGAGGGGAGCTTGGCATCGGCCCGGATCATGCGGATGCCCAGCAGGGCGCCCGCGACCGCGACCGCCATCAACAGGGCCAGTAGAAGTGGCAGCATCCGGTCACTCACTCCCCTCAGACTTCGATCTTGCCCAGGCGGCGGATGACGAAGAAGCCGACCGTGTAAAGGCCCAGGGAGAGGAGGATCAGGCTCTGGCCCAGGCCGGAGCCGGTCACCCTCTCCAGCGCGCCCTCGTTCGAGGAGTTGATGAGGAGGAGGGAGCCGAGACCCAGGCAAGGGACCGTGAAGGCGGTCGCGTTGACCTCCGAGAGCATCGTGCGGACCTCCCGGCGCGTCTCCTTGCGGTCCTCCAGGGTCTGGGTGAGGTTGCGGAGCGAGCTGACCACCGAGCCGCCCGCCTTGTTGGCCAGCACCAACGTGGTGACGAGTACGACCAGTTCGCGGGACGGAAGGCGTTCCGCCAGTTCTCCCAGCGCGTCGTCGACCGTCCGGCCCATGGTCAACTGGTCGGCCACCCGCGCCAGTTCCTCGCCCGCCGGGGCCTCCAGCTCCTCCGCGGCCATCGCCAGTGCCGTCCGCAGGGCGAGGCCGGCCGCGGTGGCGTTGGCCAGCAGGCGTGCCACGTCCGGAAGTTGGTTGATGAACGCCTCGATGCGTTTCTGACGTTGCCAGTTGAGGAAGATCCCCGCGCCCCAGACCGTCACCATCGAGGCGATCGGACCGAAGAAGGGGGCCAGTACGGCGGCTGCCAGCAGCCACAGAGCGACGCCGACTCCGGTGACGTACGTGAAGAACTCGCCGGCCGTCAGGTCCAGTCCGGTCGCCGAGAGGCGGAGGTGGATCGTACGGCCGAGGCGGGTGCGGCGCAGTCGGCGGTCGACGGCCGCGAACCGGCGTACGCGGCCGGCCACCGTGCGCAGTGCGCCGCCGCCGGCCAGGCGGTCCTCGAGCGCCTGGCGCTGGGCGCGGCCAGTGGCGTAGGTGTGCACACCCGCGACGGCGAGTGTGCAGCACAGCATGGTGGCGCCCAACGCCAGCGGGACCGAGTTGTTCATGGCTTCTCGCTCCGCATGGTCGTCCCGGTGGTCGTCCGCGGGTTCATCCGATCGCCTGCCTCGTGTCCAGTACGTCGAGCATCTCGGCCACTCCGAACGCCGGCGGCAGCGATTCGTTCGCCAGGTACAGCTTCTCGGCGACCGGGCGGGGTACCGGGAGGTGTTCGAAGTAGCCCTGGGCGACTCCGTCGGGTCCGGTCGGGCGGGAGACATGGCGGGAGACGGTCGCGATGCGGAACTGTTCGCGGCCGTGGGAGACGAGCAGGGCGATCTCCGCGATGCGGCGGGAGCCGTCGGCGTGGCGGGCGAGCTGGACGACGACGTCCACCGCGGAGTTGATCTGGTCCTTCAACGCCTCGAAGGGGATCATGACTTCGGACATCGAGCCCAGGGTCTGCAGACGCATCAGCGCGTCCTCCGCCGAGTTGGCGTGAACGGTGGCCAGGGAGCCGTCGTGGCCCGTGGACATCGCCTGGAGCATGTCAAGGGTCTCGCCGCCTCGGACCTCACCGACGATGATGCGGTCGGGGCGCATGCGCAGGGAGTTGCGGACGAGGTCGCGGATGGTGATCTGGCCCTTGCCCTCCACGTTCGGCGGGCGGGATTCGAGGCGGATCACATGCTCCTGCTGGAGCTGGAGTTCGGCCGAGTCCTCGATGGTGATGATGCGTTCGTGGGCGGGAACCAGGCCGGAGAGGGCGTTGAGGAGCGTGGTCTTGCCGGTGCCCGTACCGCCGCTGACGATGACGTTGAAGCGTGCGCGGACGAAGGCCGCGAGGAGCATCAGCATCTGCTCGTCCAGGGAGCCGAGGCCGATCAACTCCGGGAGTGTGTAGGCGCGGGGGAAGCGGCGGATCGTGAGCGTCGGGCCGGTGAGGGAGAGCGGCGGGATGATGACGTTGACGCGTTCGCCGGTGGGCAGGCGGGCGTCGACCATCGGATTCGACTCGTCCACACGCCTGTTGACCGTCGATACGATCCGCTCGATGGTCTGCATCAGCTGCTCGCTCGACGCGAAGCGCATGGGGAGCTGTTCGACGCGGCCCGCTCGTTCCACGAAGATCAAGTCCGGGCCGTTGACCATGATCTCGGTGATCGACGCGTCGGCGAGGAGCGGTTCGAGGACGCCCAGGCCGAGGGCTTCGTCGACCACCCGCCTGATGAGCTGGGAGCGTTCGGCTGAGGAGAGGACCGGGCCCTCGCGGCTGATGATGTGGCCGAGGACGCGTTCCAGCCGGACGCGTCGTTCGGCCGCAGCGAGGCTGGACATCTCCGCGAGGTCGATCTCTTCGAGGAGCTTGGCACGGTAGACGGCGACGAGGTGGCCGTCCTCGCGCGCGGTTCCGTCACCGTTGGCGTCGGCGGAGGCTATGCGGGAGCGCAGGCTCATGGTCTCGGTCTCAACTCCTCTCCAGTCACGGGTGGTTGTGCTCGTTTCTCGGTCAGTCGTCTTCGTCGTTGGGCATGGTGGCGGAGCGTTGTACGTCCCACTCGTCGAAGAGCGGGATGATCGCTGGAACATGGACGGTCACGGTGGCGGTGGTCGTGTCGCCGGCTCCCAGCGGTGCGTCCACCTGCGGGTCGAGCCAGTCGCTGACAGAGGCGATGCCCGCCGCTTCCCCCTCCCCTCCGAGGGAGGCGGCCCGGGCTGCCGCGCGGGCTCCCGTGCCGGCCTGGTTGATGCCGTAGCCGATCAGGCCGAGCTGGATACAGGCCAGGCCGATGACGATGAGGATCGGGAGAAAACCCGCGAACTCCAGGATGGAGGCGCCCCGGTCGCGCCGGGCGGGCCGCAGACCCTCCGCGTAACGGTCCCGGAGGCTGTTGCCAGGACGGTCGCCCCGAAGGCTCCTCATCCGTCCTCGTTCCCTTCCAGCGCTGCCCCCGCCTCGCCGTCAACCGTCCAGTTGACGTCGAACCCCGGGAAGAACAGCGGTACTTGGACTCTGACGGTGGCCTTCATGACCTCGCCCTCGGGAGCGCAGGCGATGGCGGCGCCGTTCCAGGCTCCGGGCAAGTGCTCGCCGCCCGCGCTCTCGCAGGCCCCCGCGTAGGCGCTGGGGTCGACGGCGTACGCCGCTGTTGCCGCGCGAGCCGCCTCGTCCGCCGCGTTGCCGGCCAGCGAGTACGTGTAGCCGTACAGCACGCACTGCCACAGGATGCTCATCACGACGAGCAACAGCGGGAACATGCCCGCGAATTCAAGGGTCACGGCCCCTCGGTCGCCCCGCTCTCCCCGTCGGCGCGGGGTCAGTGCGCCCCGGTCCGAGGACGACGACCTACGCCGCTTGCCGCCGCTCCCCTCCTGGACGACGACCAGCCCCAACTCCCCCGCCAGCGCCCACAGCGCCTGCTTGACCGTCGACCGGGCGTCCAGGTCCTGGAGCCGTCCGGCGTCGACAACTCCCTGAAGTTCCTTGTAGGCGGCGGGAATCGTGGCGCGGGCGACCTTGGTTCCGGTGACCTTCTCGACGAGGGAGGGCTGGATCTCGGTGCCCTTGGACTGCCGGTTGACGACCGTCAGGGTCTCCTCGGCCTTGCGGATCTGGAGGCGGTCCCAGAGGCGGACCATGCGTTTGGCGGCGCGTACGGCGATGACGTCCGGGGTGACGAGGAGCAGGGCGTGGTCGGCCATCTCGACGGCGGCGGCCGTGGCCGAGTCCATCCGGGCGCCGCAGTCGACGACCACGACATCGTGGCGGGAGCGCAGGACGGCGACGATCTGTCGGGTCACGCGGTCGGTGACCTCCTCGCCGCGTTCGCCCTCGGCGGGGGCGAGGAGCAGACCGATGCCGGTGTCGTGGGTGAAGACGGCGTCCTGGAGGACGCGCGGGTTGATGTCCGTGATGGCGGCCAGGTCCGCGACCGACCTGCGGAACTGGACGTCCAGGTAGGAGGCCACGTCCCCCGACTGGAGGTCCAGGTCGAGGAGGGCGACGGTTCGGCCCGACGCCCGTGCCGCGAGGGCGAGTTGGACCGCGGTGACGGTGGCGCCGACACCGCCCTTGGCACCGGTGACGGTGACGACGGTCCCGCCGGGCCCCGAGTACAACTCCGGTGCGCTGCTGCCGAGATGGCGCCGCATGCCCGACGACCAGGCCGCCGCCGCCTGCACGCGCTCCGCCAAGGCGTCGTAGGTGAGGGGCAGTTGGACGATTCCCCGGGCACCGGAGTCCATGGCGGCGGTGAGGACACCGGTGCTGGGGTCGGCGGTGATGAGGACGACCCCGACGGCCGGGAAGCGCATCACGAGGTCGCGGACGAGATCGAGGGCCGGGACGGGACCTATCCGCTCGTGTACGAGGACGACTTCCGGCAGTTCGTCGAGGGACTCGGCGGCCAGCCGGGCCAGGGTGTCGAGCAGCGCGGTCGAGTCGGCGACGGGCGGGGCGGGTTCGGCGTCGGGGAGCCGGCTGAGAAGGGTGCTCAGGGCGCGGGCGGACTCGATGTCGGCGGTGGCGGGGAGGACGCGGATGGTCATCGGCGCGCCCTCGGCAGGCACGGCTGCGGCTGCGCGTGCGGCTGCGCCCGTTGCTGCGACTGGGGCTGCGGCTGCGTACGTACGGACCTCATGCCGGCCTCCTACTTGTCCTTGTCGAGGGTGTACGTACGGTCGGAGGCGCCTGGGACGACCGTCAGTTCGCCGCCCGCGATCAGGGACAGGCGGACGTGTTCGGCGAACGACTCGGCGTACGCGACACGTTGGGCGTCCGGCGTCTTGAGCGCGAAGGTGATCGGGACGGCCTCCGTCGCCGTACGCCGCTGCTCGCTGCTGGACTGTCCCGGCTGGAGGGCGGTGAGCTTGCCCACGTCGATGACGCGCGCGTTCGTGACGAGCAGCTTGGCCTCGTCGACGCCCCTCTCGCTGTCCTTGGACTCGAAGGTGGCGTAGATGTTGACGAGAGACCCCGGGTTGATCTTTCCGGCCACGCCTGTCGACGCGTCGATCAGGATCGCGATCTCCTGCTCGTCCGCTGCCAGTTCGGGCCGGTCGACGATCATGTCGGTCTGCAGCAGGGAGCCCTTCTCCAGCCGCGTCACCGCGATCTTGCCGCGGATCTGGGAGACCTTGGTGACGGCGGTCCCCGACAGCCAGCGCTCCGGCATGGAGATCTTCTCGAGCTGGTCGGCCGTGAGCTCCTTGTAGGGCGCGATGTCGCTCTTGAGGCGGTACGCCGTCACCTCCGGGCCGACCTTGGAGTTCACGTCGCGAATCACCGAGAGCACTCCGGCGAAGGCGCCGATGGCGCACAGGGCCGAGAGGACCAGCAGGATGACGCCGCGGCGCTGGCGTGAGTTCATGACTCGGACAACCTCGATCGGGGGTGGGGACGGACGGGGTCGAGCGGTCGTACCGGGTGGGGGTCGTGGAGTGGGGCGAGGGTTCAGTGGGGCGAGGGTTCAGTGGGGCGAGGGTTCAGTTGTGGTGCGTACGTCGCCTAGGTCTCTTGCGTCTCTCACGTCTCTCACGTCTCGTGCATCTCTCGCATCTCTTATGTCTCTTACATCTCCTACGTCGCGCCTCGGGGTAGCGCTCGCACCGATGTTCCTGATACTCCCGCTGGGGTTCCTGCCCGCCCGAGGGCCGCGGGAAGCTCCGGAAGCCGGGCGAGTGGGGCGGCGCAGAATCCGCAGCGGTCGCCGATGAGTTCGAGGCCGCACCAGTGGCACTTCTCCCGGCGTACGGAGGAGACCAACTGGTAGAGCACGGAGACGTCGTGCAGCCCGGCCGCGAACTCGACGATCTTCCCGGTCCCCCACCAGCGCGCGGACTCCGCGGGCAGCGGAACGGGGGCGACTCCCTGCACCCGCCAGGCGGGTGCCAGGGTCGCGGTGACCCAGTCGGAGGGCGCCTGCCCCTGAGCGACGAGCAGCCGCGTCCCGAACTCGGGCCCGGCCAGCTCCTCCCGGCCCACCCGTACGAGCTGGGCTCGCGGATTTGCCAGTACGGCGAACTGCGCGCCCGGCATCCAGGACTTGGCGTGCGACTTCAGCGAGACGGGCACCCGGTCGAGCTTGGCGACGGAGCCGAGGAGGGCGCCGGCGTAGATGTAGTGGGCGAGCAGCCGGGCGGAGGACGCCAGTACCCCCGGGCTGAAGTCGCACATGGAGAGCTGCCGCAACTGCTGTGCGAGCAGAGCGAGTCCGAGGGGCGGCAGGTCGACGGCGAGCAGCGCGATACGGTCGCTCTCGAGCACGGACCGCACGGCGTGCAGCCGCCGGGTGACGGCCGTGTCCGTGGACGCCGGGTAGAGGGCGATGACGTACCCGTGCTGCTCGATGAGCGTGTGCATCCCCATGAGGGCGCTGTCGAGGCTGTCGAGAGGCGGGACGGCTGCGGGCGGCGTCTGCCGGTCATGCGGCGGGAGCACCAGGTCGGAACTGGTGACGGCTATCGCGGTCGGCACGCTGCACACCACCCCGTTCACTGCGGCGGGGTGGTCGGCCACCGCCTCAGATCGCCCCTGTGACGTCCTCTTGCATCAGCACCTTATCCACGGCATGGCCCGCTCAACACCGAATCTGCTAGATCAACTAACGGAAGGTGGAGCTTGATCGACGGAGAGTGAGGCGAATATGCCACAAGTCGGGTGCCGGGGAGGGTAGTTGACGGGGCACACCCGCCGCAGCCGATGCACCTTCCGTGAGCGGGTCTGCCAAGATCCTCCACACCTTCGCCAGCTCCACGCGCAATCCTCTCCTCCGGAGTTCCCGTCCGTTCTGCCGCCACGATCCACCGCCGACCCCATCCGATCGGTGACCGTGTGAAAAGGTTCATTGCTGCACCGAGGCCATCCTCGCCGCGCTCAACTACGGCATCCCGCTCGGCGGGGTCATCGAGACCCAGCAGACCCGCCTCGCCCAATCCCCTTCGGACGTCATACCTGACCTTCGCCCGTAGCTGTTACGCAGCAGCGGGAGCTGCCGCGGCTCACACTCTGATCGTCCAGACATGCGAGTCCATGGGAGGAGCCGGCCGTACTTCCCACTCGGAGGGATCCTCGCCAGGAGCGCCGTACGGCAACTGCCCGTCCCGTGGCTCGAAGTACAGACCGTAGGCCCAGTACTCCGGCATCTCATGACACATAAGGTCGGGGTACGGATCGATCTGAGCGCCCTCGTACGTCGAGTTGATCCTGGCCACGGCTTCGGCTCGGGAGATTCCGAACCGGCTGACCATCTCCTGTGCGATCTCGCGGAAATAGTCGAGCATCTCCTCATCAAGTTCGATAAGGAACTCCTCAGTCTTCACGATGGACCTACTCTCCGTATGAAGGAACCGTCAAACAACTGGGCTGCACGATCGGTGAAGATCGCGATTTGATGCCCATCAAATACACCGGATTTCCCCTTGAGGAATGCTGGAACGTTTCTCAGCATAGGGCCTTCGACCATGTCGTATCCATGCATGTCCCCACCGCTTCGATGATGCCTGATGAAGTCGGCGAGTTCATCACTCGGACCATCGAAGATCCTGCTGTTCAGGTTGTCGAGCTCGCTCCTGGGCACTCGGAAGTGCAGAACCGCAGGAACATCGTTGTACTTGGTCCCCAGCCTTTTTGCCCAGTCGACGGCCTGCTGCGGACTGTTGGTGATATAGAAACCGTACGAACCGAAGTCCATCTTCCGCGGCTTGAATCGGGGGTCGATCCCGTGAGCAAGAATGTTGTCCGCGCCAGTTCCGGTCGTTCCGTGGTAGAGGTCCACCAAGCAGGGCGCTTTCAGGCCCAGCGCGTCCTTCCACTGCAGCGGATTCTTCACGTACGCGTAGTGATTGGGCGCTGGTGTCCGACCCAACGGATCGGGGCTCAGATAACGTGCCGTACCGGGTTCGTAATAGCGGTGAAGATTGTAGTGCAACCCGGTTTCGTCGTCGAAGTACTGACCCGGAAAGCGCAGTGGGCAGTCAACGCGTGCTGCGTCGGCCCGTTCCGTGGGAACGCCCCAGAGCGTCGACGACTGCGTCCAGACGACCGCCCCGTCGGGATCGACGAGTTCCGTCGGCGTCCCGATGAGGTCGGTGACGATGGCGTAGAAGCGTTCATCGATCTCGTCCTGTGCCGTGTCCGGCCCAATCGTCGGACCGGTGGCGCGTACCCGCTGGCCGATCGGGACCGGCCCGTCTCCCCAGTCCCACGACAGGCTGAGGGTTCCGTTCGTCTGTTCGGCGAGGTTGTCACCGTCCCAGAAGAAGGAGACCTGCTCGACCACAGTCGCGCTGTCGTCCCCCAGCAACTGCTTGGCGACACGTCGGCCCACCGGATCGTAGACGTAGTGCCAGCGGCGACCGTCAGGGGTCAGGACGTCGGTGAGTTGGTCTTCGGCGTTCCAGACGTAGCGCCAGACGCGCGTGCCGCCGGACAGCAGCTTTGTGGTCCGCTTCACCACGCGGCCCTGTCCGTCGTGACGGTAGCGGGTTCGGCCCGCCCGCTCGATCAGAGTGCCGGAGTACGTACGCTCACCGGGGCCGCTCTCCTCATCGTTCACCGGTGCTGATGCGCTGAATTCGGTGAGGTTACCGAGGTCGTCGAACCGGTAGGCCTCGTCCCTGCCGTCGCTGCCGCCTCTCGCGGCCGTCACCCTCCCGGCGGCGTCGAACAAGAAGGTCCGCTCACCGAGACGTGAGTCGGTGACCGAGGAGAGCATGCCGTCGGGACGGTGCTGGAACGTGCGCCGACGGACGTCGCCGGCCTCCGTTGCGAGCCGCTGTGTGGTGCGCAGCCGATCCGCGTCCCACTCATGGGTCAGACGCACGGCGTCCCCGAGCACCCGTTCGATCTCACGGCCGGCGATGTCGTACTGGAACACGACATCGTGCCGTCCGGATCGCTGCACGACGGAGCGCCGCTCGGCGTCGTAGCTCCATCGGGTGATCGCGCCGCTCGGTGTACGACGCGCGAGGCGCCGTCCGATGAGGTCGTGTTCCGAGCGCACCTCCCGTCCGTTCCATGATTCCGCGAGTACGCGGCCCATGGCGTCGTGCTCCGTGCGAAGTTCGACTTCCGTGCCGCGCGCTTTTACGAGCCTGCCGAGGAGGTCGTACTCATACGTCGTGGTGGTGCCGTCAGCGTCCATCGCGATGACGTTGCCGATGACGTCGTACCGGAACCCGGTGACCTGCCCCGCCCCGTTGGTCCGCTCGACCAGCTGCCCGGCAGCGTCGTAACGGTAGGTCAAGGTCCGGCCGTTGAAGTCCGTTTCGGATGTCACCCGGCCTACCCCGTCATAGGTGTAACTCCACTCCTGGCCAACCGCGTTGCTGACACTCCGCAGCCTCAGCTCGGTGTCGTACCGGAAGCGTTCCAGAGTCCCGTCCTCGCTCTCCCGCAGCGTGCAGAGATCGAAGTGGGTGTTCTCGAAGCGGGTGTGGCGGCCGTTCGACGACGTGTAGTCCAGCGGGTTGCCCTCCGCGTCGTAGGACCAGTCTTCCGTAGTCCCGTTCGGCAAGTGGCGCCACGCGATCCGGCCCTCAGCGGTCCATCCGACGCGGGTTACGGCACCGAAGGGGTCAGCGAGTTCGACGATCCGGCCGAAGTCGTCGCGTACGAGTGAGTTCCGCGCCCCCAGGACGTCGACGATGCCGACCACGAGCCCCGCGGCGTCATTGGTCAACGTCTGCTGTCGGTGGCCGAGCGTGTCAGTGATGCCCGTGAGACCGCCGTGCTCGTCGAACGTGAAGGCCGTCGTGGCGCCGAGCGCATCGACGACCGCCACACGGTTGCCGCGCTCGTCGTAGACCGACTCCCAGGTGTTGCCGTCCGGTTGGGTTACCTGCGTGACCTGCCCGAACTCGTTGTACCGCTTGGTGACGACGCAGCCGTCCGGACGGACTACTTGCGTGGTGTTGCCGGTGTCGTCGTGGCCGAAGCGGGTGGTACGGCCCAGGGGGTCGGTCAGAGACACCAGCCGACCGTGATCGTCCCAGTCTCGGGTCGTGGTGTGTCCCAGCGGATCGGTCTCGGTGACAGGGCGGAGGTCCCCGTCGAAGGTGTAGCTGATCCGCTGTTCGAGGGAATCTGTCGCAATGGTGGTGCGTGTCTCATCGTCATAGGCGTAGGAGTACGCGAGCACACCGCTGTCGCCGCCCGTACGGACGCAGCGGCCCACCTCGTCGTAGGTGTAGCGGTACCAGTCGCCGTTCCTGCTTCTCCAGCCGGTGAGCCGCTGCTGGTCGCCGTAGCTGTAGCGCTGGGGCACCGCGGACGAGTCCGTGGCACCGACCAGACGGCCCTGTGTGTCGTACTCGTACGTCATGAGGCAGGGCCGGTCCGGAGCGCTGAGAAGCGTCAGGGATGTCACGCGGCCGGACGAGGCATTGACTCCGAGCCGGTAGCCGCCGTGGTGCGCCACCTCGCACGGGGAGCCGTCCTCCGCGTATCGGATGTCGATCGCGTTGTCGTTGCGGTCCCGGAGGCCGACCAGCGGGAGTTCCGCGGTGGGGCCGCCGGGCGCTCGGCGGAAACGAAGCGTCGTACCACTCTGAGGCTGGAGGACGGTGACTTCTCCGTCCGCAGTGCCGTCCCAGCGCAGAGGCCAGTTGGGACCGAAGACCGGCCGCATCGGCTCGCCCGGCTCCGGAACCGCGTAGTACAGCATGGTGCCATCGGCGGCGATGAACCGGAGGCCGTCGTCGTCGATGACGATCCGCTGGTCAAGGGTGGACGTCCAGTCGGCGCCGAACCAACGCCCCGAGTGCACCCCCGTGCGATGACTACGCTCGATGACCAGAGGCAGGACCCCTGGCAGAGTGACGTCGGTAATCGACATCACCATCTGGCCCGTGGCCATGTCGATCGGGTCGCCACAGGTGAAGAGCGTTTTCATCTGGCGGCCCAGGTTCTTCATACCTGGACCGAGCCCCTTGACGCCCATGGCCATGCCCTTGAGACCGGTTCTACCGAACGCCTTCAGCCCCTTGGCAAGGCCGCCGAGAGTCGTCAGTCCCTTCATGCCAGGGATGCATTCCAGCGCGGCCAGGCCCACATCCCATAGAGACGCCTGTCCCTTGGAATACTTGTAGAGCGTGTCCGCGAGCACGACCAGGGCCG
>NZ_JAVFVX010000450.1:0-430 GCF_033441795.1 Streptomyces sp. ADMS
TCCTCGGCCGTGTCGAGTTCGCGCATGGCGATGGCCTCCTGCAGGAGGGCCTTCGGGTCGTGGCCTGCCTGCTCGGCCTGAGCCAGGGTGGCGGCCAGCGCGTCGATTTTCGTGTTCGTGTCGGCTCGGGTGCTGTTCTCGGGCAGGGCGGCCCGGATGGTGGTCTCGTAGCTGCGGCGCTGGGCTTCAGGCAGGGCTCGGCCTTGTTCGCGCAGGGCCTGCATGGGTGCGGCGGCGGCCTGGCGGTAGGCGGCGCGAAGGTGCTCGGCGGTCTGACGGGAGGCTTCGGCCTGTTGGGCGTGACCGTGTGCGGAGTGCCAGCGTGCTGCGGCCAGTGCGACCAGGACCAGGGTGGAGACGAGCATGGCGGTGGTTCCGCCGTCCTCGCCTCGGCCGAGCGCGCTGCCGGCCTGGATGATGCCTCGGGCCG
>NZ_JAVFVX010000451.1:0-430 GCF_033441795.1 Streptomyces sp. ADMS
GCGGCGGGCGTGGGGACCGGAGGTTTGCCGGGCAGGCCGGCGCGGGCGGGACTGGCGGCGAGCGCGGCGGCGTTCATGACGGGGAACCTGCGGGGGGGGGCGACGTCCGGGCTGCGTTCATGGCGCGCTGCTGCAGACGGTGCGGGCGGGCGGTGTGCGGTGATGTCCCGGACGAGGGTGGGCTGCACGGCTACCTGGAGGTCGGCGCGGTGCATCGCCACGGTGGCCTGAGCTACCTTGCCGAGAGCCTGGCCACGGTCGGTGGCGATCGGCAGCGTGTAGATGTCCAGGCTCGTGTTATGCCGCCAACCGTGCTCTTCGAGGAGCTGGCCGCTGAGGGAAGAACCGTCGGCGGTGGCGGCGACCACGCCGAGCTGCGGATGCTCGGCGAACGCGACGTCCGGCTCAACACGCGGGGGCCGGTCGCGGG
>NZ_JAVFVX010000452.1:0-429 GCF_033441795.1 Streptomyces sp. ADMS
TGGTGAAAGCGACCACGATCATCGGATAGCCGTGCTGGGTGCACGGGCTCCAGGAAGAGCTGGTCTGCCCCTGGGGGCAGGTGACCTGCTGGTACTTCCAGTCGATGGTGAACGCGTCGGCCTGGAAGCCGGCGTTCTCGCGGGCCTGGCGGGACTGGTCGAGCAGGACCGGGGTGATCAGTGCGATGCCGTAGCTCTGGCGGGACTTCACGATCAGGTCGGCACTGGGGTAGCCGGAGTCGAGGTAGTGCTCGCCCGGGAGCAGGCCACGGCGCTGCATCTGCTGGTGGATGCCGTTAAGGGCCTTGGTGTCGGGGACGGTGGAGGCGGTGGTGGCCACGTTCGTGATCAGGTTCGGGGCGGTGCGCTCCTTTTCGGGCGCGTCCGTGCAGCTCTCGCTCACGTGCAGCTTGAACCCGTTCCAGAAGG
>NZ_JAVFVX010000453.1:0-429 GCF_033441795.1 Streptomyces sp. ADMS
ACGGCCGGCAATGACCGTCCGGCGACAAGAACCCGCCCTCCATATACCGGTAGCCGGTGCGCTCGCGTCCCTTGTAGGCGACCGCGCCCGCCAGGGCCATGTCGCACTCGTAATTCAGGAGGCTCTGGCACGCGACGTGCAGGGCCACCAGCCCCGTCGAACACGCCGTCTGGACGGGAAAGCTCGGTCCCGTGAGGTTCAGTTTGTGTGACACCCTGCTGGTCAAATAGGCAAGTTCGAACGCCAGGCCATAGTTCTCCTCGCGGATCCGCTCGCCCTGGTCCAGGTGGCTGAGGATGTTGGCAAGGTAAGCGGTCGTGCTGGAGCCGCCGAACACGCCGATGCTGCCGGGGAAGCGGGCGGCGTCGTACCCGGCGTCCTCCAGCGCCTCCCAGGCCGTCTCCAGGAACAACCGGTGCTGCGGGTCCA
>NZ_JAVFVX010000454.1:0-429 GCF_033441795.1 Streptomyces sp. ADMS
TGGACCCGCAGCACCGGTTGTTCCTGGAGACGGCCTGGGAGGCGCTGGAGGACGCTGGGTACGACGCCGCCCGCTTCCCTGGCAGCATCGGCGTGTTCGGCGGCGCGGGCTCCAACCAGTACGTGTCCCGCATCCATGCCGACCGCGGGCTGATGAAGCTGCTGGGCCGAAGCCAGGTCTTGGTCGGCAACGAACTCGGATTCCTCGCATCCCGGGTGTCCTACAAAATCGGCCTGACAGGCCCCAGCCTGTCACTGCGGACGGCGTGTTCGACGGGGCTGGTGGCCTTGCACCTTGCGTGCCAGAGCCTGATCAACCGCGAGGGCGACATGGCCCTGGCGGGTGCCGTTTTCGCGGATCCGGGGCAGGGGGCGGGCTACCGGTATATGGAGGGCGGGTTCTTGTCGCCGGACGGTCATTGCCGGCCGT
>NZ_JAVFVX010000455.1:0-429 GCF_033441795.1 Streptomyces sp. ADMS
TGGTGAAAGCGACCACGATCATCGGATAGCCGTGCTGGGTGCACGGGCTCCAGGAGGAACTGACCCGGCCCTGGGGGCAGGTGACCTGCTGGTACTTCCAGTCGATGGTGAACGCGTCGGCCCCGAAGCCCGCGTTCTCGCGGGCCTGGCGGGAGGTGTCGAGCAGGACCGGGGTGATCAGCGCGATGCCGTAGGTGTGGCGGGACTTCACGATCAGGTCGGCGCTGGGGTAGCCGGAGTCGAGGTAGTGCTCGCCCGGGAGCAGGCCGCGGCGCCGCAACTGCTGGTGGATGCCGTCAAGGGCCTTGGTGTCGGGGATCGTGGAGGCGGTGGTGGCCACGTTCGTGATCAGGTTCGGGGCGGTGCGCTCCTTCTCGGGCGCGTCCGTGCAGCTCTCGCTCACGTGCAGCTTGAACCCGTTCCAGAAGG
>NZ_JAVFVX010000456.1:0-427 GCF_033441795.1 Streptomyces sp. ADMS
GCGGCGGGCGTGGGGACCGGAGGTTTGCCGGGCAGGCCGGCGCGGGCGGGACTGGAGGCGAGCGCGGCGGCGTTCATGACGGGGAACCTGCGGGGGGCGACGTCCGGGCTGCGTTCATGGCGCGCTGCCGCAGACGGTGTGGGCGGCCGGTGCGCGGTGATGTCCCGGACGAGGGCGGGCTGCACGGCTACCTGGAGGTTGGCGCGGTGCATCGCCACGGTGGCCTGAGCTACCTTGCCGAGCGCCTGGCCACGGTCGGTGGTGATCGACAGCGTGTAGATGTCCAGGCTCGCGTTATGCCGCCAACCGTGCTCTTCGAGGAGCTGGCCGCCGAGGGAAGCACCGTCGGCGGTGGTGGCGACCACGCCGAGTTGCGGATGCTCGGCGAACGCGACGTCCGGCTCAACACGCGGGGGCCGGTCGCGGG
>NZ_JAVFVX010000457.1:0-426 GCF_033441795.1 Streptomyces sp. ADMS
ATCGTGCTGCTCAAGTCCGTCGTCCTGGTCGTCGTCATCGCCGCCGCGCTGCTGGCCGCGCAGTACTGGTACTCCGACCGGATCGCCCTGTACGCCATGCACGGCCACCTCGTCACCCGGGAGGAGGCGCCTCGACTGCACGGCGTCATCGACCGGCTGTGCGCGGCCGCGGACATGCCCAAACCACGGGTGGCCATCTCCCGGATGGACCTGCCCAACGCGTTCGCCACCGGCCGCAACGCAGACCACGCCGTGGTCTGCGTGACCACCGGGCTGCAGCGCCGCCTGGAACCCGCCGAGCTCGAAGGCGTCCTCGCCCACGAGCTGCCCCATGTCGCGCACCGCGACGTCGCGGTGATCACCATCGCCTTGTTCCTGGGCGTGATCGCCGGACTCATCGTCCGCTTCGCCTTCTACTCCCAGCTG
>NZ_JAVFVX010000458.1:0-424 GCF_033441795.1 Streptomyces sp. ADMS
GCCGGTCGGCCGCGCTCGCCCGCACGCCCAACACATCGCAGGCCGGAGCGACTCCACCCATTGCCTCAGCCGCCGCCGGCCCGCCCGCGCCCGGCCCCTCGCGCCGCCGCTGACTACGCCCTCGGAGGAGCTGTGCCGTACGACCTGAACGACGAGCGGTGGCGCGAGTACCACGTCACCCCGCGATACCTGGCCGGATCGACCTTCACCGGTGATCCCGCCCTCCAGCCCCTCCTCGACGTGGGCTGGAAACTGAATCACGACGAGATGGGCAACGTGTATGTCAACGCACCGGACCAGACGGTCCGCCTGGGCTACCTGCCCGAAGGCGACGACGACGCGCTGTGGAAGATCACGGCGTACTCCGATCCCTTCGCGATGCCTCGCTGGCTGGTCACGTACCAGGACAGCACCCCGACCGAGA
>NZ_JAVFVX010000459.1:0-424 GCF_033441795.1 Streptomyces sp. ADMS
TCTCGGTCGGGGTGCTGTCCTGGTACGTGACCAGCCAGCGAGGCATCGCGAAGGGGTCGGAGTACGCCGTGATCTTCCACAGCGCGTCGTCGTCGCCTTCGGGCAGGTACCCCAGGCGGATGGTCTGCTCGGGTGCGTTGACGTACACGTTGCCCATCTCGTCGTGATTCAGTTTCCAGCCCACGTCGAGGAGAGGCTGGAGGGCGGGATCGCCGGTGAAGGTCGATCCGGCCAGGTATCGCGGGGCGACGTGGTACTCGCGCCACCGCTCGTCGTTCAGGTCGTACGGCACGGCTTCTCCAAGGGCGTGGTCAGCGGCGGCGCGAGGGGCCAGGCGTGGGTAGGCCGGTGGCGGCTGAGGCAACGGGCGGAGTCGCTCCGGCCTGCGATGTGTTGGGCGTGCGGGCGAGCGCGGCCGACCGGC
>NZ_JAVFVX010000045.1:0-63797 GCF_033441795.1 Streptomyces sp. ADMS
CCCCCCGACCGGCCACACCATACGAATCAACGACCCGCGAAGTACGGGTCTAGGGGCACGACACTCCGCCGATCAGATGTCCCGGAAGATCTCGATCTGCGCCCCCACCGAGTTGAGTCGCTCCGCCAGATCCTCGTACCCGCGGTTGATGACGTACACGTTCCGCAGTACGGACGTGCCCTCCGCCGCCATCATCGCCAGCAGCACCACCACCGCCGGTCGCAGCGCGGGCGGGCACATCATCTCGGCCGCTCGCCAGCGGGTCGGGCCCTCGACCAGTACCCGGTGCGGGTCGAGGAGCTGGAGGCGTCCGCCGAGGCGGTTCAGGTCGGTCAGGTAGATCGCGCGGTTGTCGTAGACCCAGTCGTGGATGAGGGTCTTGCCCTGGGCCGACGCCGCGATCGCGGCGAAGAACGGCACGTTGTCGATGTTCAGGCCCGGGAACGGCATCGGGTGGATCTTGTCGATCGGTGCCTCCAGCTTGGAGGGCCGGACCGTCAGATCGATCAGCCGCGTACGGCCGTTGTCCGCGAAGTACTCCTGCGTACGGTCGTGATCGAGCCCCATCTCCTCCAGGACCGCCAGCTCGATCTCCAGGAACTCGATCGGCACCCGGCACACGGTCAGTTCGGACTCGGTGACGACCGCGGCCGCCAGCAGGCTCATCGCCTCGACCGGGTCCTCGGAGGGCGAGTAGTCGACGTCCACATCGATGGTCGGCACACCGTGCACGGTGAGCGTCGTCGTGCCGATGCCCTCGACCCGTACGCCCAGCGCCTCCAGGAAGAAGCACAGGTCCTGGACCATGTAGTTGGAGGACGCGTTGCGGATGACGGTCACCCCGTCGTGCCGGGCGGCGGCGAGCAGCGCGTTCTCGGTGACGGTGTCCCCGCGCTCGGTCAGCACGATGGGGCGGCCGGGGGAGACGGAACGGTCGACGCGGGCGTGGTAGAGCCCCTCCGTCGCCGCGATGTCCAGCCCGAACCGGCGCAGCGCGATCATGTGCGGCTCGATGGTCCTGGTGCCGAGGTCGCAGCCACCCGCGTACGGCAGCCTGAAGCTGTCCATGCGGTGCAGCAGCGGGCCGAGGAACATGATGATCGAGCGCGTACGGCGCGCTGCCTGGGCGTCGATGGACTCCATGTTCAGCTCGGCCGGCGGCACGATCTCCAGGTCGACGCCGTCGTTGATCCACCGCGTCCGTACGCCGATCGAGCCGAGCACCTCCAGCAGGCGGTACACCTCTTCGATGCGGGCGACCCGGCGCAGCACGGTGCGCCCCTTGTTGAGCAAGGAGGCGCAGAGCAGCGCGACACACGCGTTCTTGCTGGTCTTGACGTCGATGGAGCCGGACAGCCGACGACCGCCGACCACCCGCAGGTGCATGGGCCCCGCGTAGCCCAGGGAGACGATCTCGCTGTCGAGGGCTTCACCGATTCGGGCGATCATCTCAAGGCTGATGTTTTGATTGCCGCGCTCGATGCGATTGACCGCGCTCTGGCTGGTGCCGAGCGCCTCGGCGAGCTGCGTCTGTGTCCAGCCCCGGTGCTGCCTGGCGTCACGGATGAGCTTGCCGATACGTACGAGGTAGTCGTCTGCCATGAGGTTGAGGCTATCTCAGATATGAGATGGCGCCTTCTGGGGGGCCCGTGCGGGTGACGTGCCGTCAGTTACCGCGCCTCTTGGTGCGCGTGCGGCGCCAGCCGAAGGGTCCGGGCAGGTCCATCGATGTCGTTCGGCGTCCCGTGCTGCTGTGGGTGTGACGTGGTCCGTTGCTGCCGCCGGTCGTGATCGACCAGGACCGCTTGTTGATGTTCAGTCGTACTCCCGGGAGGATCCGGAAGCTTTTTCGGAAAGTGAGAGGCATGGGGGTCGGTTACCCCGGATCGGCGCGGTGATGGCCACATCACACTGCGGCCGGGCATGACCATCCGCCACCCATGTACTAGAGTTATCTCGACATCGAGATATCTGCCCAGGTGCACCGCGGTCGCCCACCCCGGGTAAGGGTGCCCTAACTTAGCCTTACCTTAGCGGATAGGGCAGGTCTGTGTGGCGGCAGGATGCGGTGGAACGCGCACATCAATGAAGGAGACTGTCGTGTCGGCGAACAGCTTCGACGCCCGTAGCACGCTCAGCGTGGGCGACGAGTCGTACGAGATCTTCCGGCTGGACAAGGTGGAAGGCTCGGCTCGCCTTCCGTACAGCCTGAAGGTGCTGCTGGAGAACCTGCTCCGTACCGAGGACGGCGCGAACATCACCGCCGACCACATCCGGGCCCTCGGTGGCTGGGACTCGCAGGCGCAGCCCAGCCAGGAGATCCAGTTCACGCCGGCCCGCGTGATCATGCAGGACTTCACCGGCGTGCCCTGTGTCGTCGACCTCGCCACCATGCGTGAGGCCGTGAAGGAGCTCGGCGGCGACCCGGCGAAGATCAACCCGCTGGCCCCGGCCGAGCTGGTCATCGACCACTCCGTCATCGCCGACAAGTTCGGCACGCCGGAGGCCTTCGGCCAGAACGTCGAGCTGGAGTACGGCCGCAACAAGGAGCGCTACCAGTTCCTGCGCTGGGGCCAGACCGCGTTCGACGAGTTCAAGGTCGTCCCGCCGGGCACCGGCATCGTCCACCAGGTCAACATCGAGCACCTCGCTCGCACGGTCATGGTCCGCAACGGCCAGGCGTACCCCGACACCCTGGTCGGCACCGACTCCCACACCACCATGGTCAACGGCCTCGGTGTGCTCGGCTGGGGCGTCGGCGGTATCGAGGCCGAGGCCGCGATGCTGGGCCAGCCCGTCTCGATGCTCATCCCGCGCGTCGTCGGCTTCAAGCTCACCGGCGAGCTGACGCCCGGTACCACCGCCACCGACCTCGTGCTGACCATCACCGAGATGCTCCGCAAGCACGGTGTCGTCGGCAAGTTCGTCGAGTTCTACGGCGAGGGCGTGGCGGCCACCTCCCTCGCGAACCGCGCCACCATCGGCAACATGTCGCCGGAGTTCGGCTCCACCGCCGCGATCTTCCCGATCGACGGCGAGACCCTGAAGTACCTGAAACTCACCGGCCGCGACGAGCAGCAGGTCGCGCTCGTCGAGGCGTACGCCAAGGAGCAGGGCCTCTGGCTGGACCCGGCCGCCGAGCCCGACTTCTCCGAGAAGCTGGAGCTCGACCTCTCGACCGTCGTCCCCTCCATCGCCGGACCGAAGCGCCCGCAGGACCGTATCGTCCTCGCGAACGCCGCCGAGCAGTTCAAGACGGACGTCCGCAACTACGTCGACGCCGTGGACGAGGCCGGCAAGGAGTCCTTCCCGGCCTCAGACTCCCCGGCCGTATCGCCCAACGGTGCCCCGTCGAACCCGGTCACCGTGACCGCCGCCGACGGCTCGACGTACGAGATCGACCACGGCGCGGTGACGGTCGCGGCCATCACCTCCTGCACCAACACCTCGAACCCGTACGTCATGGTCGCCGCCGCGCTCGTCGCGAAGAAGGCCGTGGAGAAGGGGCTGACGCGGAAGCCCTGGGTCAAGACCACCCTCGCGCCCGGCTCCAAGGTCGTCACCGACTACTTCGACAAGGCGGGGCTCACCCCCTACCTCGACAAGGTCGGCTTCAACCTCGTCGGCTACGGCTGCACCACCTGCATCGGCAACTCCGGCCCGCTGCCGGAGGAGGTCTCCAAGGCCGTCAACGACCACGACCTGGCCGTGACGTCGGTGCTCTCCGGCAACCGTAACTTCGAGGGCCGGATCAACCCCGACGTCAAGATGAACTACCTGGCGTCCCCGCCGCTGGTCGTCGCGTACGCCCTCGCGGGTTCCATGAAGGTGGACATCACGCGCGACGCCCTCGGTGTGGACCAGGAGGGCAAGCCGGTCTTCCTGGCGGACATCTGGCCCTCCGAGGCCGAGGTCAACGACGTCGTGGCGAACGCCATCGGCGAGGACATGTTCAGCAAGTCCTACAAGGACGTCTTCGCGGGCGACGCCCAGTGGCAGGCGCTGCCGATCCCGAGCGGCAACACCTTCGAGTGGGACCCGCAGTCCACGTACGTCCGCAAGCCCCCGTACTTCGAGGGCATGACGATGGAGACCACCCCGGTCTCGGACATCGCCGGTGCCCGCGTCCTCGCCAAGCTCGGCGACTCGGTCACCACCGACCACATCTCCCCGGCCGGCGCGATCAAGGCCGACACCCCTGGCGGCAAGTACCTCACGGAGCACGGTGTCGAGCGTCGTGACTTCAACTCGTACGGTTCCCGCCGTGGCAACCACGAGGTCATGATCCGCGGTACGTTCGCCAACATCCGCCTGCGCAACCAGATCGCACCGGGCACCGAGGGCGGCTACACCCGCGACTTCACGCAGGACGGCGGGCCGGTCTCCTTCATCTACGACGCCTCGCGCAACTACATCGAGCAGGGCATCCCGCTGGTCATCCTGGCCGGCAAGGAGTACGGCTCCGGTTCGTCCCGCGACTGGGCCGCCAAGGGCACCGCGCTCCTCGGCGTCAAGGCCGTCGTCGCCGAATCGTACGAGCGCATCCACCGCTCGAACCTCATCGGCATGGGCGTCATCCCGCTGCAGTACCCGGCGGGCCAGTCGGCCGAGTCCCTCGGTCTGACCGGCGAGGAGGCATTCTCCATCACGGGCATCACCGAGCTGAACGACGGCACCACCCCCGCCACGGTCAAGGTCACCACCGACACCGGTGTGGAGTTCGACGCGGTCGTCCGCATCGACACCCCCGGCGAGGCCGACTACTACCGCAACGGCGGCATCCTGCAGTACGTGCTGCGCAGCCTGATCACCAAGTAGGCGATCCGGTACGGCAGTCGGGCCGCGCCCCCCGCTCCGGGGGGTGCGGCCCTTCGCGTGCCCGTACCTCTGCGCCCGCTGCACCCAGCCCGCTCAGCGGCCCGCACCCCCAGCTGGAACCGGCTCGCCCCCCGCCGGTCCTGCACCTTGCTCACCCGCCGTCGCAGGGTCCGAAGGCTCACCCCCGGATGGCGGGCCACCGCCTCGTCCTTCATTCCGGCAGCCGGCAGCCGGGTCAACGTCCGCCAACGACTCGGCGACAGGGGACACGGCAGCCGCAGCCGCAGCTCCGGCCGCGGGCGTGCCCGAGACCGGGCCGGCTGCTTCCGCCGCGGCCCGGAGGGCATGGACTCCTCGCGTGGGAGGGTGGATGTCCCGCCCTGGACGCACATGGCATGGGGTTCCTGGGATTCCTGTGGCCGGGGAGTGCCAATGCCGCCTTTGGTCACGGCAGTTGACCGCATCCGATGCCTCCGGGAGGGCGTCCCACGGCTGCGGCTCAGGTTGAACACAGGGTTCCCCCAGGGAACCGGGACACGATTCGTACATGTCTGGCACTTCTGGGGTTCGCGGCGGTCATGTCCGTGTGCAGATCGTCGACGACGAACCGGCGCTCACGGAACTGTTGTGCGTTGCCGTCACCGAGGCGGGCCGGCGGCCCTACCCCGCCGCCGACGGCGAGAGCGCGCTGCGGGCCGCGGGCTCCTCGGCCCCGCACGCCGTCGTCCTCGACGGCATGCTGCCCGACCTCGACGGCCTCCAGGTGCTCCGCAGGCTGCGGTACGAGAGCCCACAACTGCCCGTCCTCATGCTCACCGCCCGCGACGCCCTCGAACACCGCTTCGACGGACTGGAAGCGGGCGCCGACGACTACGTCACCAAGCCGTTCTCGCTGGAGGAGGTCGTGCTGCGGCTGCGCGGACTGGTGCGCAGGTGCGGCGCCGAACAGACGCTCACCGACGACTCCGTACGCGTACTCGGCGACCTGGTGATCACCGGGGAGACCCGCGAGGTGCACCGCGACGGCATGCCCGTCCAGCCCACCGCCAAGGAGTTCGACCTGCTCGGTCTGCTGATGGGCCATCCGCGCCAGGTGCTCAGCAAGGGGCAGATCCTCGGCCATGTGTGGACCACCTGCTTCGACAGCGGCGACAACCTCGTCGAGGTGCACATCTCCAGCCTGCGCCGCAGGATCGACAAAGGACGGGCGCCGATGATCCACACCGTGCGCGGACTCGGATACGCGATCCGGGCGGGGGAGGAGGGGAGATGACCGTACGTCTGCGCGGGCGCTCACTGCGGACCCGCCTGCTGCTCTTCATCGGGGGCACCCTGGCCGTCGTGTGCGGCGCGATGGCGGTCACCACCGTCTTCGCCCAGCACGAGTACCTGCTGGGCAGCCTCGACGACCGGGTCGCCAACGCCGTCGAGCGCAGCCAGGGCGGTGCCGCGCTCCACCCCGGACTCGACTCCGACCTCGGCTTCCTCAACGAGAGCGGTCAGCCCGCCGGGACCCTGGCCGCCCGTCTCGCCGCCGACGGCACCCTGCTCACCGCGCAGGTCGTCGCCCAGGACGCGGCGCCGCAGGATCTGACCTCCGCCCAGCGGTCGGCACTCGCCGGCATCAAGGCCGACGGCTCGATGCACACCCGTACCGTGCCGGGCCTCGGCGCCTACCGGATCACGGCGATCGGCGGCACCGGAGACAACGGCGTCCGGGTGCTGACCGGGCTGCCGATGGACGACGTCCAGAACATGATCCGGGGCCTGGTCGTGGTCGAGGCCGTGGTGGCCGCGGTCGGACTGACGGTCGCGGGCTGCGTCTGCGCGGTCGTCATACGGCGCCAGCTGCGGCCCCTCGGCCGGGTCGCCGCCACCGCGGTCGAGGTCTCGCGCGCACCTCTGGGCCGGGGCGCGGTCGTCGGCCTCACCCGGGTCCCGGAACGCGACACCGACCCGGAGAGCGAGGCCGGCCAGGTCGGCGCCGCCCTCAACCGGATGATCGACCACGTCGAATCGTCCCTCGCCGAGCGCCAGGCGGACGAGGAACGCATGCGGCGCTTCCTGGCCGACGCCAGCCATGAACTCCGGACCCCGCTCGCCTCGATCGCCGGATACGCGGAACTCATGAACCGGGGTACGCAGCGGGTCGAGCCGGCGCTGGCCTGGCGGCGCGTGTCGGCGGAGTCGGCGCGCATGACCGGGCTGGTGGAGGACCTGCTGCTGCTCGCCCGCCTCGACGACGGGCGGCCGTTGCAGTCGGCCGAGGTGGATCTCGCGGCGGTGGTCGCCGAGTCGGTGTGGGACGCGCGGGCCGCGGGCGAGAACCACCACTGGCAGCTGGCGCTGCTCCTCGACTCGCCGGCGCTGGTCGTCGGGGACGAGGCCCGGCTGCACCAGGTCGTGGCCAACCTGCTGGCCAACGCTCGGGTGCACACACCCGCGGGCACGACGGTGGTGGCCTCGGTCGAGGTCGTGGACGAGCGGTGCGTCATCCGCGTACGCGACGACGGCCCCGGCATCCCGCCGCACCTGCTCCCGTCCGTGTTCGAACGCTTCACCCGTGCCGACGCCTCCCGCGCCCGCACCGACCCCCGGGACGGCGGCTCGGGCCTCGGCCTCGCCATCGTGGCGGCCATCGTGGCCGCGCACGGAGGCAGCATCGACGTCGAAAGTGCTCCGGGACACACCGAGTTCACCATCGAGCTGCCCGCTGCGAGTCCGGTGCCTCTGGCGCCACCCCGTCCTGACCTCCGTACAACCATTCGGAGTTGATCGCTGTCAGGTCTCGGGGGGCGTCTACGGTTCATACGTCCCTCCGGTCGCAAGCGGCACGACAGACGGGGGACGAGCATGCGTGGCACGCAGACTGTTTCTGGGAAGCTTCACCGCGGGCGCGGTGACCGTCGCGACGGTCACGGCCTCGGCGGCGAGTGAGAACGGCGCGACGACGACGTTCGACGGACCGGTGGCCGCCGAGAGGTTCAGCGCCGACACCACGCTGGAGGCGGCGTTCCTCAAGACGACGTCCGAGACGAACCACGCGGCGACCGTCTACCAGGCCGGTACGGCGGGCAGCGGCGCGGCGCTGAACGTGGTCTCCGGCAACCCGGGCACCTCGGCCATGTACCTCTCCGGCTCCGAGACCGCCCGCGGCACCCTGAAGATCACCCACCGGGGGTACGCCGACGGCTCCGACGCCAACGCCGCCGCCCTGTCCATCGACCTCCGCACGGACGGCACCGCGGCCCAAGGGCTTCCACCTCACCGCGACGAACGGCGCGACTTGGGGCAACCTGATCGCCCTGCGCGACAACGCGGGCCTGGACGACTTCGTCGTCAAGGGCACCGGCCGCATCGGCATCGGCATCGACCGCGCGGCCACCCCCCGCGCCCAGGTCCACATCGTCCAGCGGACGGACACGCCGGCCGCGCTCCTGGTCGAGGGCTCGGTACGCATCGCCAACGCCGGGGCGGTACCGGCGTTGGCGGACAGCGCGGGCGGCGGCGCCCTGTACGCGTCGGGCGGGGCCCTGTTGTGGCGGTTCCAACGGCGCGGTCACGACGATCGCACCGGCCTGACGCAGAGGAGGAGACCGTGCAACTGACGCCCGAAGAGCTGGTCTCGGAGTTCCACGACGCGGTGATGGAGCTCTACTTCGCCAGGAAACGGATCGTGGTCCTGGAGGCGGAGAACGCCGAACTGAGGGCCCGGTCGGCGACGGCCGCGCGGGAGTCGGAGGGCTGACCCCGGCCCCGGTCCGTGGCCCACTGTCTCGCGAGAGCCGCACCCACCCGGGTGCGGCTCTCGTGCGTCAGCCGTTTACAACCACACCGCTCGGCGCTAGCTTCGAAGGAGAGTGAGGTGGGAGCGCTCCCACACCGAGCGGACCGGAACCCGTAAGGCGGGGCCGCTCCCACCCCGCCACCCCCCCCACGCGTCACACGGTGCACATCGCACATATCGCGCGCCTCTTGCCGGGCGCGCCCCTTCACCCGCACGTTCCGTACGTACCGCACGACGTACGGCGCACCGCGTACGACTGAAGGAGATCATGACATGGCCCTGACATCAACCTCCCCATCCTCCCCCCGGACCACACGCCGATTACCGCTACCCACCCGAGGCAGAGCCCTCCTGCTCGTCCTCCTGGCCCTGCTCACCGCGATCCCGGCCCTCGGTCTGGTCGTCACGTCGGGCGGTGACGCGGAGGCCCACGGCACGCCGATGAAACCCGGCAGCCGTACCTTCCTGTGCTGGCAGGACGCCCTCACGGACACCGGCGAGATCAAGGCGATCAACCCGGCCTGCAAGACGGCGCAGCAGGTCAGCGGAACCACGCCGTTCTACAACTGGTTCTCGGTGCTGCGCTCGGACGGCGCCGGCCGCACCCGGGGCTTCGTCCCGGACGGCGAGCTGTGCAGCGGCGGCAACACCAACTTCACCGGGTTCAACACCCCCAGCGCCGACTGGCCGTTGACCCATCTCACCTCGGGCGCCACCGTCGACTTCTCGTACAACGCGTGGGCGGCGCACCCGGGCTGGTTCTACGTCTACATCACCAAGGACGGCTTCGACCCGACCAAGGCCCTCACCTGGGACGCGATCGAGTCCCAGCCGTTCCTGAGCGTCGACCACCCGCCGCTCAACGGTTCCCCGGGCACGGTCGAGGCCAACTACTCCTGGAACGGCCAGCTTCCGGCGAACAAGTCCGGGCGCCACCTCATCTACATGGTGTGGCAGCGCTCCGACAGTGCGGAGACCTTCTACTCCTGCTCCGACGTCGTCTTCGACGGCGGCAACGGAGAGGTGACAGGCATCAAGGACCCTGGCAACCCACCCACTGAGCCCCCGCCCGGCGCGTGCACCGCCACCCGCCGCACGACGGGCAGCTGGAACGGCGGCTACCAGTCCGAGGTGACCGTCACCAACTCCGGGAACGTTCCCATGCTCGGCTGGATGGTCGACTGGACACTCCCGGCAGGCCAGACGGTGGACAGCCTCTGGAGCGGCAACGCCACCTACAACGGCCAGGCGGTGATGGTCCACAACGCCAACTGGAACGGATCGCTGGACCCGGGCGGGAGCACCACGTTCGGGTATGTCGTCCGGGGCTCCGGCGGTGACACGGCAACTACCCTGCCCTGCCGGGTCGGTTAGACGCGCGGGGCTGCACGGTTCACAGGCAAGGCCGCTCAGGGCGGACCCGGTGGTCGACCCCCACCGGGTCCGCGAGCCGGGCCGGTACGGGGGACGAGGCCCGGGTGACGTGCTTCCGGGGATGCGACCAACTGGACGCGTCCGGGGACGCGACCAACCGGAGACAACGTTGTCCAGTGGTCCGGACATCACTCTGTCGCCCCAATGGACAGCATCGTCAAAACGGTTGTCCGCCCCGCAGGAGTGCACGTGGTACCCCGCACGCGTGACCGGCGCGCGCGTCCCCTCGGAGGCGCACTCCCTCCCGTGGCACCGCTGGCGCACGTCACTGTCCCCGCGGCTGTGCGACCTGTGGTGCGCGACCCGTCCGAAGGAGGAGGGGCCGCGTCATGCACCGCCCCCGCCCGCTTCCCCGAGCCCTGACCGGCGAAGCGGGCGGGATGCGGTCAGCCCAGCAACTCCACCTCCGCCAGCGTCGACTCACCGTCGAGAACCAGCCGGTACCGCGTGTACGAGCCCCCGGATGCCACCGAGAACGCCCGGGTCTGCCTGTCCCACCTGAACGACTCACCGGAACGCCGGTCCAGCGTCCGCCAGTTCGTGCCGTCCGTGGAACCCTGCAGCAACCAGCCCGTCGGGGCCTGGGCCCGGTCGGCGGACGTCAGCGTGTACTGAACGGCCTTCGTGTGCCCGGCAACCGGCAGGTCCACGGACGTCACCGCCGCGTTGGTCGCCGATGTGTTGTCGAACAACGCGCCCCCACCTGTCGACACATCCCCACGCGGCGTCGGCACCTTGTCGTCCTTGGTGATCGACACCGGGGCCGCATGCCGGGCCGCTCCCCAGGTCGAGGGCTCGGGGCCCATGTCGAACTCCAGGGTCCCGCCCCGGGAGACGATCGAGTGGGGGAGTGAAGTCGACGTCCAGGGAAGGCCGTTGACCTTCAGGCCCTGTACGTACACGTTCCGCGCACTGTTGTCCGGGGCCTTGATCACCAGGTCCCGGCCGTTCTCCAGGTGGACCGTAGCCTTGGTGAACAGCGGGGAGCCGATGACGTATTCGCCGCTGCCCATGACCAGCGGGTAGAAGCCGAGCGCCGAGAACAGGTACCAGGCCGACTGCTCGCCGTTGTCCTCGTCGCCGTGGTAGCCCTGGCCGATCTCGCTGCCCGTGTAGAGACGGGAGAGGACCTCGCGGACGTTCTTCTGCGTCTTCCAGGGTTGGCCGGCCGCGTCGTACATGTAGTTCACGTGGTGGGCCACCTGGTTGGAGTGGCCGTACATGCCCATCCGGACGTCCCGGGCCTCCGTCATCTCATGGATGACCCCGCCGTACGAGCCCACGAACTCCGGTGACGCCGTCTCCGGAGTCCCGAAGTAGTCGTCGAGCCTGTCCGCGAGGCCCGTCCGGCCGCCGTACAGATTGGCCAGGCCCCGGCTGTCCTGCGGGGCCGTGAAGGAGTATCCCCAGCCGTTCGTCTCCGTGTAGTCGTGGCCCCAGACACGCGGGTCGTACGCCGACGACTCCACCCGCCAGTCGCCCCGCGCGTTCCGGCCCTGGAAGAAACCGGCCTCCTTGTCGAACAACCGCACATAGTCCTGGGCCCGGTTGAGGAAGTACTCGGACTCCTCCTTGTAGCGTCGTTGCCCCGTCTCCCGGTACAACTCCTGGCCCATCCGCGCGATGCCGTAGTCGTTGAGGTAGCCCTCCAGCGCCCAGGACAGGCCCTCACGCGTCTCGGTGCTCGTGTAGCCGAGGAAGGGCGAGGTCGCCATGCCCTTGCGGCCCACGCCCGGCGACGGAGGCACCACGGTCGCGTTCTTCACAGCCGCGTCGTACGCCGACTTCGCGTCGAAACCGACGCCCTTCACATGGGCGTCGGCGAACGCCACGTCCGACGAGGTGCCCGTCATCAGGTCGGCGTACCCGGGGGAGGACCAGCGCGAGGTCCAGCCGCCGTCCTTGTACTGCTGCACGAACCCGTCGACCATCTCACCCGCTTGACGGGGCGTCAGGAGTGAGTAGGCCGGCCAGGTCGTCCGATACGTGTCCCAGAAACCGTTGTTGACGTACACCTTGCCGTCCACGATCTTCGCACCGGTGTGCGTCGGGGTGTCGGGACCCGGCATCGGGGAGAACGGCGACGCGTACTGGTACTTGGAACCGACCTTTTCGAAGCCCGAGTTGGGGTACAGATACAGCCGGTACAGGCTGGAGTACAGCGTCGTCAGCTGGTCCGGGGTCGCCCCCTCGACCTCGACCCTTCCGAGCAGCCCGTCCCACTGCCGCTGCGCACCGGCCTTCACCGTCTCGAAGGACGTACCGTCCGGAATCTCCTGCCGCAGGTTGGCCTTGGCCTGCTCGACACTGATGAGTGAGGTGGCCAGCCGCAGCGTCACCACCCCGGTCGGAGCCCTGAACCGAAGATGGCCCTTGACCCCGCTCGACGCCCCCGCCGTGACCACCGCGTCGTCGTCGAACACCCCGTACACGAACAGCCGGGTCGCCCCAGTCGACAGCCCCGACTTCACGTCGGAGTAGCCGGTGAAGGTGCCGGTCTCCGGGTGGAGGGTCAGCCCCGCCTGGTCGGTGACGTTGTCGAACAGGACGCCGGCGTCGTCGCCGGGGTAGGTGAAGCGCAGGACCGCCGCGTGGTCGGTCGGTGTCATCTCGGCCTTGACGCCGTTCTCGAACCGCACCCCGTAGTAGTACGGCCGCGCGGTCTCGTTCTCGTGCCGGAAGGCCAGTGCCCGTGCCGTACGGCTGGTGTCCGGGGTGCCGGCGGCGGCCGACGGCATCACCTGGAAGGTCTGCCGGTCGCCCATCCAGGGGCTCGGCTCATGACTCGCGCTGAACGCCTGGATCGTCGGCAGGTTGTCCGCGTTGTTGGCCCGCGCATAGTCGTACAGCCAGCTCAGCGAGCCCGCGTTGGTCACCGGCGTCCAAAAGTTGAAGCCGTGCGGCACGGCCGTCGCCGGGAAGCTGTTGCCCCGTGAGAAGCCACCGCTGGAGTTGGTGCCCCGGGTCGTCACCGCATAGTCGGACAGGTGTGCCCGAGGCGGTTCGGGGACGACGGTCCGCAGGGCCACGTCATCCAGCCACCCCCGGAACTTCGCGGGACCGGCCGGCGAGTCGTACGCCACCAGCACCCGGTCGACGGTCTTCCCCTCCGCCACCGTCCCGATCCGCGAGGCGACATGGTTCCACTGGTTGACGTACAGCACCTTGGCCGCACCCTGCCCCCGCGGCGTCAGGGCGAAGCCGTGCTGGTCGACCGCCCGGAGTTCACTCAGAAGGGTGCCGTCCGTGAAGGCCAGGTCCACCGACACGTTCGTGGCGTCGTAGTCGAGATCGCCGTCCGCCATCGACGGGAAGACCCGGTACGACAACTCGGTGTCCCGGCCGACGGCCACATCGACGTCGAACACCTTGTTGGACGAGTACGCCCGTCCGTCCGCCCGGTGCGTACCGGCGTACCGCAGCGCCCGTTTGCCGGTGAAACCGGTGCGCGCCTTCGCGGTCGGCGAGCCGCTCGGGCCGCGGTCGACCAGCGACAGCATGTCCCGGGGCACGGGGGTCTCACCGCTGCCCGTCGAGAACTGGACATCGGCGAGCTGCGTGATCGTGCCCCCGTTGTTCCGCCCGATGCCGAGCCGGAAGTGCCGGTAGGCGGCAGCCTCCGCAAGGTCGTACGACCTGGTCTGGAACCGCTCGCCGAACGACTCGCCCGTGCGGCTGTCGAGGGTCCTCCAGCCCGTCGTCCCGTCCGCCGAGCCCTGGAGCGTCCAGTCGGCAGGGTCGCGCTCGGCGTGGTCGTTCGCCGAGGTCAGCGCATAGGTGACCACCCTGACCGGCTCGTCCAGGTCGAACTCCGCCCATCCGCTCGGCGCGAACGTCAGCCACTTGGTGCCCGGTACACCGTCCACGAGGTTCTCCTTCACCTCGCCCCCGGCGGTGTTCTCGCCGCTCGCCCGTACGTCCGTCACATGGTCGGTCACATTGCCCGGGATGCCGCTGCTGTAGCCGCCGTCGACACCGGACGCACGCTTCGTGCCGTCCGGCGCGGTGTCGACAGTGTTCAGCCAGTCCGGCGCCCGCTCACCCGCCTCGAACGAGGAGACGAACTCCCGGTCCGCGGTCTGGGCGGTGGCGGGCAGTGCGGTCGCCGTACCCTGTCCGCCGATCACCAGTGCTAACACTGCCGCGATGGCCGAAAACGACCCGAACTCCCGTCCGGTCCGTCCTCTGTGCCTAACTCCCTGCCGCATACGAGAGCACCCTCCCTGCCACTTGGACAACGTTGTCACCTTGCTGCGCAGGAACCAGTAGGGAGTCAAGTGGTCTGTGGTGTCAAGGGCGTTGGGTGTGGCATTCGGGGCCAGTATTGCGAATTCCCGCGCAAAGGCAGGTGTCCGGGCCGCATATTTCCGCGAGGTCTCAACTCGGAAAAGACCAGCGGCCAACCCTGCATTCGATCTTGCCCCTTTGACGGGAAGTGGACTATACCTGTCGGCGTCTGCCACTGTTCGACCGGTCGACGACAGGTGTGAGGGGAGCCGGAAGGGTGGTTTGACGTGCTGAACGCGCGGCCCGCCGGGTATTCCCTCTGACCAGGGCGCATCACGCACCAAGTACTTCCTGCACGACCCAGTTCGACCCGATCGCGGTGCCGGGAGGATCCGGTTCACCGCCTGAGTCCTGGAGAAGGCGAGGACTTGAGCATGGGATCCACCTCCGACGAGAGCCGCACCCCCGAGCGCACCACCGGTAAGACCCCCGTCAACGGCGTCCGCCGCCGCGACCTGATCAAGCGGTCGGCGGCACTCGGCCTGATCGCCGTCCCCACGATGAGCTTCCTGTCCGCGTGTGCGAGCAGCGGCGGCGGAGGTGACCAGGAGAAGGCCGAGGCGGGCGAGAAGACCGCGAAGAACCCACTGGCGGTCAACGACACCGCCCAGATGGAGTTCGTGCTCTTCGACGGCGGCTTCGGCAAGGAGTACGCCGAGGACGCGGTCAAGATCTACGAGGCGAACTTCCCGAAGGCGGAGGTCAAGTTCTCCGCCACCCAGAAGATCCAGTCGACGCTCCAGCCCCGCTTCAACCAGGGCACGCCGCCGGACCTGATCGACAACTCCGGCGCGGAGCAGATGGACATGGGCGTCCTGGCCGGCAAGAGCCAGCTCGCCGACCTCACCCCGCTGCTGGACGCCCCGTCCTATGACGACCCGGACAGGAAGGTCCGCGACACGCTGCGGCCGGGCATCGTCGAGATGGGCCGGCTCGACGGCGACCCGGTCTGGATCATGTACTACGCCTACACGGTGTACGGCGTCTGGTACTCCCAGAAGGCCCTGGACTCGCTCGACGCCACCTACCCGGAGACGTGGGACGAGATGCTCGCCGTGTGCGAGAAGGCCAAGAAAAAGGGCATGGCCGGCTGGACCTACGCGGGCAAGTACCCGTACTACCTGCCCTTCTCGCTCTACCCGATGATCGGCAAGGTCGGCGGAGTCGAGGTCCTCGACGCGATCGACAACCTGGAGCCCAACGCCTGGAAACATCCGGCGGTCAAGGCCTGTTTCGAGGCGTACTACGAGCTCTACAAGAAGGGGTACGTCCTCAAGGGCACCCCCGGTCTCGACCACATCCAGTCGCAGACCGCGTGGGCCAAGGGCAAGGCGCTGTTCATCCCGAACGGCTCCTGGGTGGAGAACGAGTCGGCGAACGTCATGCCCGCCGACTTCGACCTCGCCGTCTCCGCGCCGACCGGCATCGACAGCTCCGACAAGCTGCCGTTCGGCACGATCTGGGCCTCCGGCGGCGAGCCGTTCATCGTCCCGGCCAAGGCGCAGAACGCGGCGGGCGGCATGGAGCAGCTGCGCATCATGCTCAGCGAGGCCTCCTCGAAGAACTTCACCACCAAGGTCAAGTCACTGACGGCGTACAACGGCGGCACCGACGGAATCACCCTCACCCCGGGTCTCAAGTCCGGTGTGGCGGCGCTGGACAAGGCCGGCGACAACGTGGTGAACCCGCGCCTGCAGGACTGGTACGTGCAGCTCCAGAAGGAGAAGATCGGGGTGTCGGGACTCGGCGAGATGATGGCCGGCCGGCTCACGCCCGCCGAGGCCATCAAGAAGATCCAGGACTACGCCGACGAGACCGCGAAGGACACGTCGATCAAGCACTACAAGCACCAGTGACCAGAAGTTGATGATCTGTCACCAGCGGCGGCACCCGCGCACGGAACGGGGTCTGTGGTAATGCAGCACGGCAAGTACCGCTTCATCGTGGGATTCCTGGCGGTCCCTCTCGGGCTGTACGCACTGTTCGTCGTCTGGCCGTTCATCCAGTCCATCTATTACTCGTTCACGGACTGGACCGGACTGAGCCCGGAATTCAAGATGGTCGGCCTCGACAACTACAAGAGGATGCTCGACGACGACATCTTCTGGAAGTCGTTGCAGCACAGCCTTCTGTTCGCGTTGGTGCTGCCGCTGGTGACGATCAGTCTGGCGCTGTTCTTCGCCTTCATGATCAATGTGGGCGGTAAGCGGCGCCGCGGCGGACCGGTGATTTCCGGGGTCCGCGGTTCCTCGTTCTACAAAATCGTCTACTTCTTTCCGCAGGTACTGTCGATCGCCATCGTCGCGCTGCTGTTCGCGTTCGCGTACAACCCGGACAGCGGCTCGATCAACTCGCTGCTGCGCGGCATCGGCCTCGACAGCGTCCAGCCGCTCTGGCTGGGTGACCCGGGCCTCGCCCTGTGGTGTGTGATGGCGGTGCTGGTCTGGTCGACGGTCGGCTTCTTCGTGGTGCTGTTCTCCGCGGGCATGGCGTCCATCCCGGCAGACCTGTACGAGGCCGCGCTGCTCGACGGCGCGGGCCGGGCCGCCACGTTCTTCCGGATCACCCTGCCGCTGTTGTGGGACACCGTGCAGTCGGGCTGGGTCTACATGGGCATCCTCGCCCTGGGCGCCGAGTCGTTCGCGGTCGTCCAGATCATGACGACCGGGCCCGGCGGTCCGGACTACTCGACGACCGTCATGGTCCTGTACGTCTACCAGAAGGCCTTCCGCGACGGTCAGGCCGCCTACGCAACCACCATCGGGGTCGCCCTGCTCGTCGTCACGCTGGCCTTCGCGGCCCTCGTGATGAGGCTGGGCCGGCGCGAGCGGCTGGAGTACTGACACACATGAAGACGACCGACAGCACACCGTCCCAGGCGCTTCCCCAGCAGGCCGGCGGGCCCGTGCGCAAGGAGAACACGTCCGGTCAGGAGGAGCGGGAGAAGAAGGAGGGCCGGGTCCTCAACGTCTTCTCGCACGGCATGCTCGTCCTGTGGGCGTTCATGGTCGTGATGCCGCTCCTGTGGGCGGTGATGACGTCCTTCAAGGACGACAACGCCATCTTCAGTTCGCCCTGGGCCCTGCCGGACAAACTGCACTTCGACAACTGGGCGCGGGCATGGACCGACGCCAACATGAGCGACTACTTCTTCAACACCATCCTGGTGGTGGGCGGTTCACTCGTCGGCACCCTGGTGCTGGGCTCGATGGCGGCGTACGTCCTGGCCCGCTTCGAGTTCCCGGGCAACGGGTTCATCTACTACCTGTTCATCGGCGGCATGAGTTTTCCGATCATGCTGGCGCTGGTCCCGCTGTTCTACGTCGTGAACAACATGGGCCTGCTGAACACGATCCACGGGCTGATCCTGGTCTACATCGCCTACTCGCTGCCGTTCACGGTCTTCTTCCTGACCGCGTTCTTCCGCACCCTGCCTGCCTCGGTGGCGGAGGCGGCCTTCGTCGACGGCGCCTCCCACTCCCGGACCTTCTTCCAGATCATGCTGCCGATGGCCAAGCCCGGCCTGATCAGCGTGGGCATCTTCAACTTCCTCGGCCAGTGGAACCAGTACATGCTGCCGACGGTGCTCAACACCGACCCCGACAAGCGGGTCCTCACCCAGGGCCTGGTGCAGCTGGCGGCCAGCCAGGGCTACAAGGGTGACTGGTCAGGTCTCTTCGCCGGACTGGTGATGGCGATGATGCCGGTGCTGGCCGCGTACATCGTCTTCCAGCGCCAGGTGGTGACGGGACTCACGGCGGGCGCGCTGAAGTAACCGGAACCTTCTGTTCAGCCGCCGTACGCGCGCGTGCTTACCGCAAACGGTGCACGCGCGTAGCTATGTGTACAAGACCTCGGATGCAGTTCAACCTCTTGACGGGAGGCGACCCGAACGGCTCAGCTTAGAGTTCACTAGTTGGACATAGACGGGGCCTCATCGAAGCGGTCCCGCGCGCAGGAGGTCGTCGTGGAGACTCCGGGGTCGCAGTCGTCACTGCACCGAGCCAACCTGGAACGGGTCGTACGGGCCGTGCGTCTCGCCGGGTCGCTCACGCAGGCCGAGATCGCCAGGACGACCGGTCTGTCCGCGGCCACGGTCTCCAACATCGTGCGCGAGCTCAAGGACGGCGGAACGGTCGAGGTCACGCCCACCTCGGCGGGCGGCCGCAGGGCTCGGGCCGTCTCGCTGAGCGGGGACGCCGGCATCGTGATCGGCATCGACTTCGGGCACACGCACCTACGGGTCGCGATCGGCAACCTCGCCCACCAGGTGCTGGCCGAGGAGTCCGAGCCGCTGGACGTGGACGCCTCCGCCGCACAGGGCCTCGACCGGGCGGAAGAGCTGGTCAGTCGCCTGATCGCAGCAACGGGGGTCGACCGGTCCAAGATCGCCGGCGTGGGCCTGGGTGTGCCGGGTCCGATCGACGTCGAGTCGGGCACCCTGGGCTCCAGCGCGATCCTGCCCGGCTGGATCGGCACCAGACCCGGCGAGGAGATGCGCGGGCGCCTCGGCGTGCCGGTCCACGTGGACAACGACGCCAACCTCGGTGCCCTCGGTGAGCTGGTCTGGGGCAGTGGCCGGGGGGTGCGCGACCTGGCGTACATCAAGGTCGCGAGCGGTGTCGGCGCCGGGCTGGTGATCAGCGGCAAGATCTACCGGGGCCCGGGTGGCACAGCGGGAGAAATCGGGCATATTACTCTTGATGAGTCCGGCCCCGTCTGCCGCTGCGGAAACCGGGGCTGCCTGGAGACCTTCGCGGCGGCGCGCTATGTGCTTCCGCTCCTCCAGTCCAGCCACGGAACCGACCTGACCATGGAAGGTGTCGTGCGGCTGGCGCGGGACGGTGACCCGGGCTGTCGTCGCGTGATCGCCGACGTCGGCCGCCATATCGGCAGTGGAGTCGCCAATCTCTGCAATCTGCTGAACCCGAGCAGAGTGGTCCTCGGTGGTGATCTCGCCGAGGCCGGTGAGCTGGTGCTCGGTCCCATAAGAGAGTCTGTCGGCCGCTATGCGATCCCCAGTGCGGCACGTCAACTGTCCGTTCTCCCAGGGGCACTTGGAGGCCGTGCGGAGGTACTCGGAGCGCTCGCTCTCGCGCTGAGCGAGATGGGCGATTCGACCCTTTTGGACGGCACGCTGACCATGGCCACTCCTGCCTTCACCTAGAGAACGAACAAAGCCGTTGCCAACCCGTTAAGGATTTACTTCTTGACGTCGCACGCGTGGCCGAGTTGACTTCCAGCCACCTCGGCCGCAGCGTTGCGGCCCTGTCAGGGAGGCACCCCCAAATGAACGCGATGATGCGTAGAGTCGTGATCGGTACCACTGCGGTTTCCATGGCTCTCGCCGTGGCCGCCTGTGGCAAGGCCGGAGACGACGACTCCGACAGCGGCAGCACCTCGGGCGGCGACAAGACCATCGGTCTGCTGCTGCCCGACAGTGTGACCGCGCGCTACGAAAAGTTCGACAAGCCGTTCTTCGAGGCCAAGGTCAAGGAGCTGTGCTCCGACTGCAAGGTCGAGTACGCGAACGCCGCCGGTGACGCCGCCAAGCAGGCCCAGCAGGTCAGCAGCATGATCACCAAGGGCGTCAAGGTGATCGTGGTCAGCGCCCAGGACTCCGCCGCCATCAAGTCCTCCATCCAGACGGCGGTCGACAAGGGCATCAAGGTCGTCGCGTACGACCGTCTGGCCCAGGGCCCGGTCTCCGCGTACGTCTCCTTCGACAACGTCAAGGTCGGTGAGCTCCAGGGCGAGGCCCTGATCGCCGCGCTCGGTGACAAGGCGACCACCAAGTCCAAGGTCGTCATGATCAACGGTGACGACGCCGACCCGAACGCCGGTCAGTTCAAGGAGGGCGCGCACAAGGCCCTCGACGGCAAGGTCGACATCGCCTACGAGCAGTCCGGCCTGTGGAAGGACACCGTCGCCGCCCAGAAGATGTCGGCCGCCATCACGCAGCTCGGCGCCAAGAACATCGCGGGCGTCTACGCCGCCAACGACGGCATGGCCGGTGGTATCGCCAACACCCTGAAGGGCGCGGGCATCAGCGGTATCCCGCTGACCGGCCAGGACGCGGAACTGTCGGGCATCCAGCGCATCGTCGCCGGCACCCAGTCCAGCACCGTCTACAAGGCCTTCAAGCCGGAGGCCGACGCCGCCGCCCAGATCGCGGTGAACCTGCTGGAGGGCGAGAGCATCGACTCGCTCGCCACCCAGACACTGACCAGCGGCTCCGGTGACGAGGTCCCCTCGCAGCTGCTGACCCCGGTGTCGGTCACCAAGGACAACATCGCGGACACGGTCGTCAAGGACAAGCTCTACACCGTCGCCGAGATCTGCACCGGCGAGTTCGCCGCCGCCTGCAAGACCGCCGGTCTTCAGTAAGCGGTAGCGCGCCATGACCGCCGGCACCGGGTGAGCGCCCACGGGCACTCACCCGGACCCGACCGCCCGGCCGGTCCCGCGAAACCTGTCCGACGCCCGACCCGGCCTTCACACCCCGCTGCCGGGCCGGGCGTCGGACGGAACCGTTGCCACCGGCAACGGATTCGCCCATGTTCATCTTGTAATCCAGTGCATTGCGCACACCCCTCCGCGCCTACCCCAAGCGCGGCATCCCCGCCGGTCAGGCGGCGAAGGAGATGGTTCACGTGTCCGCTACGCCCGTGTTGGCGTTGCGCGGAGTCTCCAAGCGGTTCGGTGCGGTCCAGGCCCTCACCGACGTAGAGCTGGAGGTCCAATCCGGAGAAGTGGTCGCCCTGGTGGGCGACAACGGCGCAGGAAAGTCGACCCTGGTCAAGACGATCGCGGGCGTTCACCCCATCGATGAGGGCGTCATCGAGTGGGAGGGCAACCCGGTCAGCATCAACAAGCCGCACGACGCCCAGGGACTCGGCGTCGCGACCGTCTATCAGGACCTCGCCCTGTGCGACAACCTCGATGTGGTCGGCAACCTCTACCTCGGGCGCGAGCTGCTGCACCGCGGCGTCATCGACGAGGTGTCGATGGAGAAGAACGCCCGTGAACTGCTGAGCACGCTCTCCATCCGCATCCCGAGCGTGCGCATCCCGATCGCCAGCCTCTCCGGCGGTCAGCGCCAGGTCGTCGCCATCGCGCGCGCCCTGATCGGCGACCCCAAGGTCGTCATCCTCGACGAGCCCACCGCCGCCCTCGGCGTCGAGCAGACCGCACAGGTCCTCGACCTGGTCGAACGGCTGCGGGAGCGCAACCTCGGTGTCATCCTCATCAGCCACAACATGGCCGACGTGAAGGCGGTCGCGGACACCGTCCACGTCCTGCGCCTCGGCAAGAACAACGGCTCCTTCCCCGTGAAGACCACGAGCCACGAAGAGATCATCGCCGCGATCACCGGAGCCACGGACAACGCCGTGACCCGTCGTGCGGGGCGTCGCGACGCGGAGGCGGCAAAGTGAGCGACACGTCCAAGACCGTGAAGCCGGACCCCGGCGCGGAGCACCAGAACACGGTGGCTCCCGCCGACGACCCGACGGCGGCACCGGTGTCCGTCGTCGACCCGCGTCTGCTGATCCGTGACGAGGGCCTCAAGGGCTACGTCACCGAGTTCAAGCGCAAGGTGAAGGGCGGCGAGCTGGGCTCGCTGCCGGTCGTCATCGGCCTGATCGTCATCTGGACGATCTTCCAGTTGCAGAACGACCGCTTCCTCAGCGCCGACAACCTCTCCAACATCAGCTACTACCTCTCGGCCACCGGCATGCTCGCCATCGGCCTGGTGTTCGTGCTGCTGCTCGGCGAGATCGACCTCTCCGTCGGCTCGGTCAGCGGTTTCGCGTCCACGCTCTTCGCCGTCTTCGTGGTCACCCACGGGATGAACGGCTGGCTGGCGCTCTTCCTGGCCATCGTGACCGGTGTCGGAGTCGGCGCGCTGCACGGCTGGTTCTTCGCCAAGATCGGCGTACCCGCGTTCGTCGTGACCCTGGCCGGCTTCCTCGGCTGGAACGGCCTGATGCTGTGGCTGCTCGGCTCCAGCGGCACCATCAACATCCCGGCCGACGAGGGCCCGGTCAAGCTGCTCGGCCAGAGCTCCTTCTTCATGGACCAGGCCATCATCGGCGCCTACCTGCTGGCCGGCCTCGGTGTCCTGTCGATGCTCGTCGGTTCCTTCGGTGAACAGCGCCGGCGCAAGGCCGCCGGGGTGCCCTTCCGGCCCACCAGCGAGATCCTCGTCCGGGTCGGTGCGCTCGCCCTGGCGTCCTTCGCCGCCGCGTCCGTGCTGAACAACGCGGCCGGTGTCTCCAACGCCCTGGTGATCTTCCTCGCGGCGCTCGTGATCGTGGACTTCGTGCTGCGCCGTACGACATACGGCCGCAAGGTCTTCGCGGTCGGCGGAGGCATCGAGGCGGCGCGCAGGGCCGGCATCAACGTGCCGGTGATCCGAATCACCGTGTTCGCCATCTCCGGCGGGTTCGCGGCGATCGGCGGTATGTTCTTCGCCGGTCAGACGGCGAGTGCGACGCTGAACGCCGGAGGCGGCAACACGCTGATGCTCGCCATCGCGGCGGCGGTCATCGGTGGTACCAGCCTCTTCGGTGGGCGTGGCACGGTGTGGTCGGCGCTGCTGGGTATGTTGGTGATCCAGTCGATCCAGACGGGTCTGGATCTGCTGAACATGAACACGTCGATCCAGTACATGATCACTGGAGCGGTGCTGCTGGGTGCGGTTGTCATCGACTCGGTGTCCCGTCGCAGCCAGAAGGCCGCCGGCCGGGCGTAGCGGGGCAGCGCTGTGGGGGTTGGGACCGGTTTCCGGCTGCGGCACGCCCGTGGCTGGTCGCGCCCGCGCGGCGGAGCCGCAAATTGAACACAGCCCCGCGCCCCTGAAAGTGCCGCCTGCGGCATACTTTCGAACATCTGTGCCCGGCATCCCGTTGGTGATGCCGGGCACAGGCTTGTCATAGACAACACGTTTCTTGGGTACGGCCGATCGCGTGACGTATCACGCAGAGGCCGGGCGTTGGTCGCGAAGGCGGAACACTAGACTCGACACGCCCGGCGAAAGCTCGATCAGCTCTACTGCAAGGAGGCACGGGTGCCGCTGCTGACCCGCATCAGGGGACCGCGCGATCTTGACCGGCTCAGCCTGGAGCAGCTGGACCAGCTGGCCGAGGAGATCCGGACCTTCCTCGTCGACGCGGTATCCAAGACCGGCGGCCACCTCGGCCCCAACCTCGGTGTCGTCGAGCTGACCATCGCGCTGCACCGGGTCTTCGACTCGCCGAAGGACAAGGTGCTGTGGGACACGGGCCACCAGTCCTACGTCCACAAGCTGCTCACCGGCCGCCAGGACTTCTCGAAGCTGAAGATGAAGGGCGGCCTGTCGGGCTATCCCTCGCAGGCCGAGTCCGACCACGACATCATCGAGAACTCGCACGCCTCGACGGTCCTGGGCTGGGCCGACGGTCTCGCCAAGTCCAACCAGGTGCTGCGTCGCGACGACCACGTGGTCGCCGTGATCGGTGACGGCGCGCTCACCGGCGGTATGGCCTGGGAGGCGCTGAACAACATCGCCGACGCCAAGGACCGCCCGCTGGTCATCGTCGTCAACGACAACGAGCGCTCGTACGCACCGACCATCGGCGGCCTCGCCAACCACCTGGCCACCCTGCGCACGACGGACGGCTACGAGCGGTTCCTCGCCCGGGGCAAGGACCTGCTGGAGCGGACCCCGGTCGTCGGCAGGCCGCTGTACGGGACCCTGCACGGCGCCAAGAAGGGCCTCAAGGACTTCATCGCCCCGCAGGGCATGTTCGAGGACCTCGGGCTCAAGTACGTGGGCCCCATCGACGGTCACGACATCGAGGCCCTGGAGTCCGCGCTCGCCCGCGCCAAGCGCTTCGGCGGGCCGGTCATCGTGCACTGCCTCACCGAGAAGGGCCGCGGCTACCAGCCCGCCCTCCAGGACGAGGCCGACCGCTTCCACGGAATCGGCCCCATCCACCCCGACACGGGTCTGCCGGTCAAGGCCTCGGGCGCGGACTGGACCTCCGTCTTCGGCGACGAGATGGTCAAGCTGGGCCAGGAGCGCGAGGACATCGTCGCGATCACGGCCGCGATGCTCCAGCCCGTGGGTCTGAAGAAGTTCGCGGACGCCTTCCCCGACCGCATCTACGACGTCGGCATCGCCGAGCAGCACGGCGCCGTGTCCGCGGCCGGCCTCGCCACCGGGGGAGTGCACCCCGTCTTCGCGGTGTACGCCACCTTCCTGAACCGGGCCTTCGACCAGGTCCTCATGGACGTGGCGCTGCACAGGTGCGGCGTGACGTTCGTGCTGGACCGGGCCGGCATCACCGGCACCGACGGCGCCTCCCACAACGGCATGTGGGACATGTCGATCCTCCAGGTCGTACCGGGCCTCAGGCTCGCCGCGCCGCGTGACGCCGACCAGGTCCGCGCCCAGCTCCGCGAGGCGGTCGAGGTCGACGACGCGCCGACCGTCGTCCGCTTCTCGAAGGGCGCCGTCGGCCCCGCCGTACCCGCGGTGGGACGCGTCGGCGGCATGGACGTGCTGCGCGAGCCCGGCACCGACACCCCGGACGTCCTCCTCGTCTCCGTGGGCGCGCTGGCGCCCATGTGCCTGGAGATCGCCGGGCTGCTCGACCAGCAGGGCATCTCCACCACCGTCGTCGACCCGCGCTGGGTCAAGCCCGTCGACGAGGCCATGGCGCCGCTCGCCGAGAGGCACCGCGTGGTCGTCACCGTCGAGGACAACTCCCGGGTGGGCGGCGTCGGTTCGGCCGTCGCGCAGGCCCTGCGGGACGCGGGGGTCGACGTACCGCTGCGTGACTTCGGTATCCCGCCGCGCTTCCTCGACCACGCCTCGCGGGCCGAGGTCATGGCGGAGATCGGCCTGACCGCACCCGACATCGCCCGCCAGGTCACCGGGCTTGTCTCCAGGATCGACGGACGGTTCGAGAGCGCCGAGGTCGACTCTGTGGAGCCCGCCCGCGACTGACTCGCGCAGTAGCCCCAATGGGCCGGTTTCCCCACCCTTTACGGTGGGGAAACCGGCCCATTGGCGTGAAATCCCAGGTGTCAGGGCATACGCACCACGCCCCCTCCCGATCATGTCCGGGACGACACAGCGTGGGAGGTACGCCCGTGAGCAGCACCCTCTTCAGGACGAAGAAGGTCGAGCAGTCCATCCTCGACACCGAGGAACCAGAGCACGCGCTCAAGAAATCCCTGTCCGCGCTGGATCTGACGGTCTTCGGCGTCGGCGTCATCATCGGCACGGGCATCTTCGTCCTCACCGGCACGGTCGCCAGGAACAACGCGGGACCGGCCGTCGCCCTGGCCTTCGCGGTCGCCGGGGTCGTCTGCGCCCTCGCGGCCCTGTGCTACGCCGAGTTCGCGTCCACCGTCCCGGTGGCCGGGTCCGCGTACACGTTCTCGTACGCTTCGCTCGGTGAGCTGCCCGCCTGGATCATCGGCTGGGACCTGGTGCTGGAGTTCGCGCTCGGCACGGCGGTGGTCGCCGTCGGCTGGTCCGGCTACATCGCCTCGCTCCTCGACAACGCGGGCTGGCATCTTCCGGAGGCGCTCGGCGGCAGGGACGGGGCCGACGGCTTCGGATTCGACATCCTCGCCGCCGCGCTGGTGCTGGTGCTGACCGGCATCCTCGTGCTCGGCACGAAGCTCTCCGCGCGCGTCACCTCGATCGTCGTCGCCGTAAAGGTGACGGTCGTCCTGACCGTGATCATCGCGGGCGCCTTCTTCGTCAAGGGCGACAACTACGACCCGTTCATCCCGAAGGCGCAGGAGGTGCCGGCCGGTGACAGCCTCCAGTCGCCGCTCATCCAGCTGATGTTCGGCTGGGCGCCCTCGAACTTCGGGGTGATGGGCGTCTTCACCGCGGCTTCCGTCGTCTTCTTCGCCTTCATCGGCTTCGACGTGGTGGCCACGGCCGCCGAGGAGACCAGGAACCCGCAGCGGGACATGCCCCGGGGCATCATCGGCTCCCTCGTCATCTGCACCGCCCTCTATGTCGCGGTGTCGATCGTGGTGACCGGCATGCAGCACTACACCGAGCTGTCCATCACCGCGCCGCTCGCCGACGCCTTCAAGGCCACCGGGCACCCGTGGTTCGCGGGCTTCATCAGCTTCGGCGCCGCCGTCGGCCTCACGACGGTCTGCATGATCCTGTTGCTGGGCCAGACCCGCGTCTTCTTCGCGATGAGCCGCGACGGCCTGCTGCCCCGCTTCTTCTCCCACGTCCACCCGCGGTTCAGGACCCCGCACCGGCCGACGATCCTGCTGGGCGTGATCATCGCGATCGTCGCCGGCTTCACCCCGCTGAGCGAACTCGCCGAACTGGTGAACATCGGCACACTGTTCGCCTTCGTGGTCGTCGCGATCGGCGTGATCATCCTCCGCAGGTCCCGCCCCGACCTGCCCCGGGCCTTCCGCACCCCGTGGGTGCCGTTCATCCCGATCCTGTCGGTGCTCGCCTCGTTCTGGCTGATGCTGAACCTGCCTGCCGAGACCTGGCTCCGGTTCGGCCTCTGGATGGCGCTCGGCTTCCTCCTGTACTTCATGTACGGCCGTTCCCACAGCCGCCTCGGACGCCAGGAGGCGACGGGGGGCCAGGCGCTGAAACCGCCGACCGACACCAACTGACCCGACCAGGCGCCGAAGTTGACTGCCGGGCTCGTCCGCTACGCAGCGCTAGTCGTTCCGTACCGTACGGGGCCCGGCGACCTCGGCGCCCAACTTCCCTACCCTGCGGCGCAGTTCACGATCAGCGGTGACGACGAGGATGTCCCGCTCCCCGGCCCCGGCGACCAGCTCGACCATCCGGTCGTCCCCACTGCCGGGCGCCGACTCGACCCGTACCCCCGGAACCGAAGCCACACCCCGGGCCGCGCCCTCGACCACGAGGACGATCTCCAGGGGTCCCGCCCGCCCCGGCAACCCGTCCGCCGCGTACGCCAACAGCCGGTCCCGGAGGCGCTCCGCCGCCCCGCGCCGGTCCCGCCACCAGCCGTCGGGAACCGAGCCGACGACATTCGCGGCGTCGACGATCACGAGCAGTGGGGTGTCCATGGGACCAGGGTGGCACGCGGCACCGGAATCGGAGGTACCGGATAAGGGGGCCGGGAGGCGCGGCCAAGGTAGGAGCACACTAAAGTAGTCCAGTGCCCATTGTTCCTCCTTCCGCGACCACGGCCGCGGGGCGTCCCGAGTCGGTCAATGGCGACTGGCTCATACGGGGTCGCGACGGCCGGCTGAGCACGTACGACGCCGTGGGAGACGCGATCGTCTGCCGCGCGGAGTCCCGGCCCGGCGGGCCCTGGCTCGAACCCAGGCGCATCGGCGGCGACCAGCGCGTGCACCCCATGCTCGGCGTGGGCCAAGGCGCCGACCAGTACGCCCACTTGGCGACCTGGCGGCCCACGGTGAAGGGCGAGGCGGGCCTCGTCCACACGACACACTTCCGCCCCGCCCTCGCGGCCCTCGACTGGACGCCTCTCGGCCACCCGAACCAGAAGGGCGACCGGACCGGCGTACCGGCGGTCGCCGTCGACGCGGAGGGCCGCGCTCATGTGTTCGTACGGAACGCGGTGGGCGGTGTCAGCATGCGCGGCCAGAAGGAGCGCGGCGGCTGGGGCCCCTGGCGCGACCTCAAGGGCCATGAGGTGGAGGAGCAGTTGACGGCCGTCACGCGTACGTCCGGACGCGTCGAGGTGTACGGCAACTCGCCCCACGGCATCCTGCGCTGGACGCAGGGCGGCCCCGGCTGGATCCCGGAACTGGACGAGACCCCGCTGAAGGTGACGGCCCGTAGCGGGAGCCTGCGGGCACTGGTCACGTCCGAGGACCACGTGACGCTGTTCTACACGGACGAGACGGACACGGTGTGTGCGTGGCGCCCCGGCAGCGAGCCGGTGGAACTGCTGCCGGGCGCGGGGCCTGGTCCGGTGTCGGTGATCCGCTGCACCCTGGACGAGGCCGACTGCACGTTGCTCGCGCAGCGCTCGGCGAGCGGGCGGGTGGCGTTCGCCGCGTATCCGACGGAACAGGAGTCGGCCGGGGCGTGGTGGACCGAGTCGGGCCCCCAACTCCCGCTGGACGCACGGTTGTCGCTGACGGAGGACGCGGACGGCAGAGTGGTCGCGGCGACGGTGGTGCCTGGGGGCGGGGAGCTGAGGGTGGCCCGGCGGAAGCGGGAGCCGGGGTTGGCGCTGGAGGCGTGGGGGGTGGTGTGAGGGTGGCTGTGCCGGGGCCGTGCTTCCCACCAGGTCCGGGTACGGCCAACTCGTCCGGCGTCTGACAAGTAAGGCCGATGCCGCCCAGACCGTGCTTCCCACCCGCCCGGCCCGTGCGGCGTTCGAGTACGAGGCCGGTTCGGCCCGAGCCTCTTTCCCACCCGCCTGTGTCCACCGCTTCTTCAGCCCAGGCCCGGTATCGCAGCCTGTCCGGCGTTCGAGGACAAGGCCCGTTCAGGGCCGTGGCGGGGTCTGGGGCGCAGCCCCCAGGAACGGGATGGGACGGGCAGGGGCGGCGGGGGCGAAAAACCGAGTGCCCCGCACACCACCACGGCATGCGGGGCACTCGGCGGACAGAACGAACCGTTACGCCGGGACGGAAGCCACCCCGGACTCCAGGAACCGCTTGCCGTTGACCCGCTCGGAGACACCCTCACGGTCCAGGTACGGCGTGATCCCGCCCAGGTGGAAGGGCCACCCCGCACCCGTGATCAGGCACAGGTCGATGTCCTGCGCCTCGGCCACGACACCCTCGTCGAGCATGAGCCCGATCTCCTGGGCGACCGCGTCGAGCACCCGGTCCCGTACCTGCTCCTCGCTCAGGGCGACGTCGCCCTGCTTCAGCAGCGCGGCGACCTCGGGGTCCAACTCGGGCTTCCCGCTGTCGTACACGTAGAAGCCGCGCTTGCCGGCCTTGACGACGGCGGCGAGGTTCGGGGAGACCGTGAAGCGGTCCGGGAACGCCCGGTTCAGCGTCTCCGACACATGCAGACCGATCGCCGGACCGACCAGCTCAAGCAGTACCAGCGGCGACATCGGCAGCCCCAGCGGCTCGACCGCCTTCTCCGCGACCGCGACCGACGTACCCTCGTCGATCACGTTCTGGATCTCGCCCATGAAGCGGGTGAGGATGCGGTTGACGACGAACGCGGGGGCGTCCTTCACCAGTACCGCGGTCTTCTTCAGCTTCTTGGCGACACCGAACGCCGTGGCCAGCGAGGCGTCGTCGGTCTGCTCGCCGCGCACGATCTCCAGCAGCGGCAGGATCGCGACCGGGTTGAAGAAGTGGAAGCCCACGACCCGCTCGGGGTTCTTGAGCTTCGACGCCATCTCCGTCACGGACAGGGACGACGTGTTCGTCGCGAGGATCGCGTGCGCCGGGGCGACCGCCTCGACCTCCGCGAACACCTGCTGCTTGACGCCGATCTCCTCGAAGACGGCCTCGATGATGAAGTCCGCGTCGGAGAAGCCCTCCGCCTTGTCCAGGACACCGGTGACCAGAGCCTTGAGGCGGTTGGCCTTGTCCTGGTTGACACGGCCCTTGCCGAGCAGCTTGTCGATCTCGGCGTGGACATAGCCCACACCCTTGTCGACGCGCTCCTGGTCGATGTCGGTCAGCACGACCGGCACCTCAAGGCGGCGCAGGAACAGCAGTGCGAGCTGCGAGGCCATCAGACCGGCCCCGACAACGCCCACCTTGGTGACCGGACGGGCCAGCGACTTGTCGGGCGCGCCCGCCGGCCGCTTGCCGCGCTTCTGGACGAGGTTGAACGCGTAGATGCCGGACCGGAGTTCGCCGCCCATGATCAGGTCGGCGAGGGCCACGTCCTCGGCGTCGTACCCCTGCTGGAGGTCGCCGTTCTTGGCCGCGGCGATGATGTCGAGAGCGCGGTACGCAGCCGGAGCCGCCCCGTGCACCTTGCTGTCCGCGATGAAGCGGCCCCTGGCGACCGCCTGGTCCCAGGCCTCGCCGCGGTCGACGGCCGGACGCTCGACCCTGACGTCGCCCTTCAGGACGGAAGCCGTCCAGAGCAGCGACTGCTCCAGGAAGTCCGCGCCCTCGAACAACGCGTCGGCGATGCCCAGGTCGAGGACCTGCTGGCCCTTGAGCTGCTTGTTCTGGTTGAGCGAGTTCTCGATGATCACGCTCACCGCACGGTCCGCGCCGATGAGGTTCGGCAGGATCGTGCAGCCGCCCCAGCCCGGGACCAGGCCCAGGAAGACCTCGGGGAGGGAGAAGGCGGCGATGGCCTTCGACACGGTCCGGTACCGGCAGTGCAGGCCGACCTCGACGCCACCGCCCATGGCGGCACCGTTGTAGTAGGCGAAGGTCGGGACCGCGAGCCCGGACAGCCGCTTGAAGACCTCGTGGCCGCCCTTGCCGATGGCGAGCGCGTCGGAGTGGTTCTTCAGGAGCTCGACGCCCTTGAGGTCCGCGCCGACCGCGAAGATGAACGGCTTGCCGGTGACACCGGCACCGACGATCTCGCCGGCCGACGCCTCCTTCTCGACCTGGTCGATGGCGATGCTCAGGTTCGCCAGCGAGGCCGGACCGAAGGTGGTCGGCTTGGTGTGGTCGAAGCCGTTGTCGAGGGTGATCAGCGCGAACCGGCCGGCGCCGAACGGCAGGTCGAGGTGGCGTACGTGCGCGGACGTCACGACCTCGTCGGGGAACAGCTCGGCCGCGCCCTTGAGAAGTTCGGTGGTGCTCACTTGTCGCCTCCGGCAGCGTTCTCGAAGTGCGGGTTCTCCCAGATGACCGTCGCGCCCATACCGAAGCCGACGCACATGGTGGTCAGGCCGAAGCGGACGTTCGGCTGTTCCTCGAACTGGCGGGCCAGCTGCGTCATCAGACGGACGCCGGAGGAGGCGAGCGGGTGACCGAAGGCGATGGCGCCGCCGTACTGGTTGACGCGCGCGTCGTCGTCCGCGATGCCGTAGTGGTCGAGGAAGGCCAGCACCTGGACGGCGAAGGCCTCGTTGACCTCGAACAGACCGATGTCACCGATGCCGAGGCCCGCCTTGGCGAGGGCTTTCTCGGTCGCCGGGATCGGCCCGTAGCCCATCACCTCGGGCTCGACGCCGGCGAAGGCGTACGAGACGAGGCGCATCCTCACGGGCAGGTTGTTCTCGCGCGCGAAGTCCTCGGACGCGATGATCGACGCGGTGGCACCGTCGTTCAGACCGGCCGCGTTACCGGCGGTGACGCGCCCGTGCACACGGAACGGCGTCTTCAGCCCGCTCAGGTTCTCCAGGGTGGTTCCCGGCCGCATCGGCTCGTCGGAGGTCACCAGACCCCAGCCGGTCTCGCCGACCTCGCTGTTGGTGTTGCGTACGGAGATCGGCACCAGGTCCTGCTGGATCCTGCCGTTGGCGTACGCCTTGGCGGCCTTCTCCTGCGAGCGCACGGCGTACTCGTCGGCGCGCAGCTTGGTGATGTGCGGGTAACGGTCGTGCAGGTTCTCGGCGGTCATGCCCATGAACAGGGCCGACTCGTCGACGAGCTTCTCGCTCACGAACCGCGGGTTCGGGTCGACGCCCTCGCCCATGGGGTGACGGCCCATGTGCTCGACGCCACCGGCGATGACGGCGTCGTAGGCGCCGAAGGCGATCGAACCGGCGGTGGTGGTGACGGCGGTCAGCGCACCGGCACACATCCGGTCGATGGAGTAGCCCGGAACGGACTGCGGAAGACCGGCGAGAATGCCCGCCGTGCGACCGAGCGTGAGCCCCTGGTCGCCGATCTGCGTGGTCGCGGCGATGGCGACCTCGTCGATCTTCTTCGGGTCGAGACCCGGGTTGCGGCGCAGCAGCTCCCGGATCGCCTTCACGACGAGGTCGTCGGCGCGGGTCTCGTGGTAGATGCCCTTCGGGCCCGCCTTGCCGAACGGGGTGCGGACGCCGTCGACGAAGACGACGTCCCTGACGGTACGAGGCACGATGGCTCTCCTCCAGAGGTGCGGGACGGCACTGCTGCATACGCAACCGCTGAGCGGGCGCTCAGCCCTATGCTACTTGCGAGTAACTGTGCTGCACACCCCTGGGCGGGGGAGCGGCGAACGTCACACGTCTTTCGCATGTTACCGCCGGTTACATCCGCCCGCCCAAAGGGCGCGGGCTGTTTCGGTGTACGGCTCCGTCGCGGACCCCGACAAGCCATGTCCGGCCCGCCGCCCGCAGACGACGGAAGCTCTCACCCGCGGGGCGGAGCAGTGGACCCCCGGGGGGTGAGAACGGGCGTAGCCACCGGATGCGACCCACTCCCGCCCCCGGCGATCACCCCGAACAGCGTTCGCGCGACGTCCGCCCCGAACCCGTGCACATCGTGACTCATCGCCGACAGCGTGGGCCGGGTCAACCGGCACAACTGCGAATCGTCCCAGGCCAGCAACGACACGTCCCCGGGAACGTCGAGCCCCATCTCCGCGGCCACGGACAGACTCGCCACCGCCATGATGTCGTTGTCGTACAGGATCGCCGTGGGCCGGTCCGCCACCGAGGCGGACAGCAGCGACCGGGTGGCCCGAGCCCCCGCGTCCCCGGAGAAGTCGGTCGCCACCTGCCATGCCCCGGCCAGCCCAAGGCCCCGCGCGGCCTCGTCGAAGGCGACCGTACGGATACCCGTGTGCCCGAGTGCCGCCGCACCCCCCACCCGGGCGATCCGCCGATGCCCGAGCGCCGCCAGATACCGCACCGCCTCCGTCACAGCGGTGGCGTCGTCGGTCCACACGGAGGTGAGCCCGCCGGTGAGCGACGGATGCCCCACCGCGACCGCGGGCATCCCGAGCCGTTCGACGGCCGGGATCCGGGGATCGTCGGCCCGGAGGTCCACCAGGATCGCCCCGCCGATCAGCCGCCCCTTCCACCAGGACTCCTGGAGCCCGACCTCCTCCTCCAGGGTCCGTACGAGCCTGAGCAGCAGCGAGCACGAATGCTCGGTCAGGACGCTCTCCACACCCGAGATGAAGTCCATGTAGAACGGTTCGAGGCCGAGCAGCCGGGCCGGCCGGCAGATCGCGAGCCCCACCACGTCCACCCGGGCCCCGGCCAGCGACCGGGCGGTCAGGTTCGGCTCCCAGCCCAGTTCACGGGCGGCGGCGAAGATCCGGTCCCGGGTCGCCTCGGCGAGTCCCGGCTTGTGGTTGAAGGCGAGGGACACGGCCCCCTTGGACACGCCGGCGCGCGCGGCGACGTCCTTGATGGTGACGCGGGGGGTCGGCAATGCCGTCATCTGGCGGGCTCCACGCAGTACAGGGCCGATCGGGCGGTCTCGGCATCCGGAGTCTCCCAGCCGCGCACCCCGATGGTCACCTGTTCCCCGGGCAGCAGGGTCACCAGCCCACGATCGGCCCGCGCTCCCGGGTCCAGCCGGTCCGCCTGCAGCAGCAGATCCCGTACGAGAGTACGAGCAGTCACCGTGACCGTCCCGGGGGCGACACGCACGTCGAACTCGGGCCGAGGATAAGGGATTTCACGGTCCGCAGCCGGAAAGTACAGTGCCCTCAGCCCTTCCCCGCCGACGTCCGCGACCAGAAACTCCTTGGCCCCCACCGGCGCCAGCTCCCGAGGCACGTGCACGTCGGATACCGCCCGCCGCTCCGCCGCGAACGCGACCCGCACCGACCCGGCAACCACGCCCCCGTCCACGGTCATCCGCCGTAGTTCGACCGTCCCCGTCCACCGCTCCGCCGTCTGGTTGACGACCGCCAACAACAGGTCGGTCCCCCGCACTCGCAGGCTGAGCAGCCGGTCCGCGTACAGCCGCCGCAGCTCGTGGTAGAGCGGCTTCTCGCGCCCGTCCCCGTCGACCGCCGCCCAGGACGTCACCGGCCAGCAGTCGTTGAACTGCCACACGATCGTTCCCGCGCACACCGGCCAGTGCGCACGCCAGTGCTCGATCCCGGCGGCGACGGCCCGGGCCTGATTGACCTGGGTGAGGTAGTGCCACCGGTCGAAGTCCCCCTCGGGCAAGGCGAAATGCCGGGCGAGCCCGCGCTCCAGCTTCCCGTTCCCGTCCTCCGCCTTCTGGTGGTGCAGCATGCCGGGGGAGTCGGAGCGGAGCCGCTCGCCCGGCAGGGCGCGCCGCATCGTGGCGTACGCGGCCGGCGCCTGCCACCCGAACTCGGCCACGAAACGGGGGACTTCGAGCCGGTAGTCGGCGTAGTCCGCCCGGTTCCACACCTCCCACGAGTGGTGCGTACCGTGCGCCGGATCGTTCGGATGCCGCTCCCAGGACCCGGACCAGGGGCTGCCGGCCGTGTAGGGCCGTGTGGGGTCCAACTCGGCCACCAAACGCGGCAGTACGCCCAGGTAGTACCCCTCGCCCCACGACTCCCCGGCGAGCCGCTGCTCCCAGCCCCAGTCCCTGAATCCCCACAGGTTCTCGTTGTTCCCGTTCCACAGCACCAGCGAGGGATGCGGCATCAGCCGTACGACGTTCTCCCGGGCCTCCGCCTCGACCTCACCCCGCAGCGGCTGCTCCTCGGGATACGCGGCGCACGCGAACGGGAAGTCCTGCCAGACCAGCAGCCCCAACTCGTCGCAGGCGTCGTAGAAGTCCTCGCTCTCGTAGATCCCGCCACCCCACACGCGCACGAGGTCCACACCGGCACCGGCCGCCTGCGCGAGCCGCTTCCGGTACCGCTCCCGGGTGATCCGGGACGGGAACACGTCGTCCGGGATCCAGTTGACCCCCCGCGCGAACAGCCGCTCCCCGTTGACGACAAGGGCGAACCCGGTCCCGTGGGCGTCGGCGGACGTGTCGAGCCCGACGGTCCGGAACCCGACCCGTCGCCGCCAGCCGTCCAGCCGAACGTCACCATGACGGAGCGTCAACTCCACTTCGTACAGTGGCTGTTCTCCGTAGCCGCGCGGCCACCACAGCTCCACGTCCGGCACTTCCAGCCGTACGGCACCGCTGGTCCCGCCGACCTCGCCCCGCGCCACCACCTCAACTCCCCCGGACAGGCCACCACCACTCACCCGGGCCTCCAGCGTGAGCCCGGCCTCGACTCTGGTGCGCTCGACGTCCACCGCCAGCCTGACGTGCCCCAGGCCGTGTTCGTCGACCGTCACCTCGGGACGCACCCGGGCGATCCGGGCCGTCGACCAGTGCTCAAGGCGCGCCGGCCGCCAGATCCCGGCGGTGACGAGAGTCGGCCCCCAGTCCCAGCCGAACGAGCAGGCCATCTTCCGGATGTACTGGAAGGGCTCGGTATAGGCGCCGGGCCGCTCGCCGAGCCGATCCCGTACCGCCTCGGCCTCCGCGTAGGCGGAGGCGAACCGCACGGACAGCCGACCCGTCATACCGGTCACGTCGAAGCGGTACGAGCGGTGCATGTTCCTCACCCGGCCCAGGAGTTGACCGTCGAGCCGGATCTCGGCGGCGGTGTCGAGCCCGTCGAAGACGAGATCGGTCTGCTCATGAACCTCGTGCCGCTCACGCGCCTCACGCGCGGGCGCGGCGGAAATCTCCGTCTCGTAGGTCCACTCCCGTCGCCCCACCCATGCGACCTCGGTCTCGTTCCGGCCGGTGAAGGGGTCCTGGATCACCCCGGCCGCCAGCAGGTCGGTGTGCACACATCCGGGGACGGTGGCAGGCAGTTCGCCCCCCTCGTACCGCACGGTCCAGCTTTCGGTGAGCGGTGTGGCCTCCAGCATGCGCACTCCTAAACCGTTCTATTTCCGCGTGAGTGAAGCGCGGAAAACATGGTGGCACCCTTGGCGAAATAGGGACTTTACCGGTTCAGTAAGTGGTGTCAGAGTGCCGAATCAGCCATCCCAGTAGTGCTCGTCCGTCCCGAACGGAGCTGATGCACATGAACCGCCGCACGATTCCCGCACTCCTCACCGCCGGTCTGCTGCTCTCCGCCTGCACCGGAGCCGGAGGAACCTCAAAGGGTGCCGACGCCAGCGCGGCTGACGACCCGTCAAAAGTGGCCGGCACCATCAAGGTCCTCACCGTGCGTACCGATCTCGTCCAGGACGGCACGATGAAGAAGTACGCCGACGAGTTCCGGATGACGTATCCGAAGGTGAAGGTCGAGTTCGAGGCGCTCACCAACTACGAGGCCGAAGTCAAGATCCGTATGAATACGGAGAACTACGGCGATGTCCTGCTGATCCCCGCGGTGATCAAGAAGAGCGACTATCCGAATTTCTTCGCCTCGCTGGGTGCCCAGGCGGAGCGCGCCAAGAAGTACCGCTTCACCGACTTCACCACCGTCGAGGGCAAGGTCTACGGCCAGAGTCCGGTCGGGGTGACCCCCGGGTTCCTCTACAACAAGAGGATCTGGCAGAAGGCCGGGATCACCGACTGGCCCACCACACCCGCCGAGTTCCTCACCGCACTGAAGGCGATCAAGTCCAGGACGGACGCGGACCCGTACTACACCAACTTCGCCGCCCAGTGGCCGCTCACGTCATGGACGTACGTCAACGGCTCGGTCAACTGCGACACCGGGGCGACGACGAAACTGGTCGAGAGCGACCCGTGGGCCAAGGGCGCCGACCTGCGCGTCGGCGACACCCTGCTGTACGACATCGTGCACGACGGACTCGCCGAGAAGGACCCGACGACCACCAACTGGGAGGCGTCCAAGCCCCGGTTGGCGAAGGGGCAGATAGCCACCCAGTGGCTCGGCACCTGGGCGATCGTCCAGTTCCAGGACGCTGCCAAGAAGGCCGGCGTCGACCCCGCCGACATCGGGTTCATGCCCTTCCCGGCCCAAGTGGACGGCAAATTCTGTGCGGTTGTCGGCCCCGACTACAACCAGGCCGTCAACGTCCACAGCAAGCACAAGGAGGCGGCCCGCGCCTGGATCGACTGGTTCACCGACAAGTCCGGTTACGCGGAGGACAACCTGGCCATCTCCCCGCTCAAGGATGCCCCGCTGCCCGAGGTGCTCCAGCCGTACGAGGACGCCGGAGTGAAGTTCATCGAGGTCGACGACACCGAGGGCGCGCGGCTCAAGCTCGTCGACACCGAGTCGGAGGTCGGCATCTACGCCCCCGACTACCGTCAGGACCTCGTCGACCTGGCCCGAGGCGCCCGCAAGGGCAGCCTCGACGACTTCCTCGGAGACCTCGGCAAACGCTGGAGCGAGGCGCAGCGGTCCGTGGGGACGCGGTGACGGACACCACCGAGGCCGGCACGGCCGGGCGACGGGCGGCGCGACGCAGGGAACCGCCGCCCGCCACCCCCGCACCGCCTCCGCCCCCGCGCGGGGCACGCCTGGGACGAGGCATGACCCCGTGGCTGTTCCTGATCGCCCCGCTCGCGCTGCTCCTGACGTTCACCTACGCGCCGATCGCCAACATGGTCGCGTACAGCTTCACCGACTGGGACGGCGTCAGCCCCGAACTGCACTACACGGGCTCAGAGAACTACACCGAACTCCTCACGCGCCCCGAGCTGTTCGAGGTGTTCTTCGTCAGCGGCTACTATCTGGCGGCCTCCGCGCTCCAGATCGTCGCCGCTCTCTACTTCGCGACGGTCCTGAGCTTCAACGTCCGCTTCCGGAACTTCTTCAAGGGCGTGCTGTTCTTCCCCTACCTGATCAACGGGGTCGCGATCGGCTTCGTGTTCCTCTACTTCTTCCAGGACGGCGGCACCCTCGACTCGGTGCTGAGCGTGTTCGGCGTCCACACGGACCACGCATGGCTGGGCACACCGACGTCGGCCAACATCTCGCTCGCCGGCGTCTCGGTCTGGCGCTACATGGGCCTGAACTTCGTCCTGTTCCTGGGCGCCATCCAGTCCATCCCGGGGGAGTTGTACGAGGCCGCCGAACTCGACGGCGCGAACCGCTGGCACCAGTTCCGGTACATCATCGCGCCGGGCATCAAACCGGTGCTGAGCCTGACCGTGATCCTGTCGATCTCGGGCTCGCTGTCGGTCTTCGAGATCCCGTACATCATGACCGGCGGGGCGACCGGCACCGAGACCTTCGTGATCCAGACGGTGAAGCTGGCGTTCCAGTTCAACAAGACCGGGCTCGCCTCCGCGGCGGCCGTCGTACTGCTGCTGATCGTGCTCGCCGCGACCTGGGTGCAGCGGCGGCTTGTTCCGGACGACAGGGTGGACCTCGTATGACGCGCCGAGCGGTTGCCCGTACGTTCGTGTACCTGTCCCTGGTCCTCGCGACGGTGGTCGTCCTGCTGCCGCTGGGCGTGATCGTCCTGACCTCGCTCAAGTCCGAGCAGGAGATGGCGGACGACAGCGGTGCGCTCTCGTTGCCGGGCGACCTCCTGAACCTCCACAACTACGTGACGGCGTTCCAGGACGGCGAGATGCTGTCCGCGTTCGCCAACACGGCCTTCATCCTGCTGTTCGCCGTCGCGGGAACCGTCCTCATCGGCTCGATGACGGCGTACGCGATCGACCGCTTCACCTTCCGCTTCCGGAAGCTGGTGATCGCCCTGTTCCTGGTGGCGACCCTGGTTCCAGGCGTCACGACTCAGGTGGCGACGTTCCAGATCGTCAACAGCTTCGGCATGTTCGACACCCTCTGGGCGCCGATCGCGCTCTACATGGGCACGGACATCGTGTCGATCTACATCTTCCTGCAGTTCGTCCGGTCGATCCCGGTCTCCCTGGACGAGTCGGCACGCCTCGACGGGGCCAACGCCTTCACGATCTACCGAAAGATCATCTTTCCGCTCCTGAAGCCGGCGATCGCCACGGTGGTGATAGTGAAGGGGATCACCGTCTACAACGACTTCTACATCCCCTTCCTCTACATGCCGTCCGAAGATCTTGGCGTGATATCGACGTCCCTGTTCCGCTTCAAGGGCCCCTTCGCGGCCCACTGGGAGACGATCTCGGCGGGTGCGGTCCTGGTCATCCTGCCGACCCTGGTCGCTTTCCTGTCCCTGCAGCGCTTCATCTACAACGGCTTCATGAAGGGCGCGACGAGGTGACATCCCTGCTTTCAGGGGCGCGGGACCACGGAGTCGCTACGGCGCCTCGGCGGAAAGTGCCTCGACCAGAACCGGCGTCACCTGCTCCACCTGCCAGGCCCGAGCCCCGTACCCGGCAAGCGCCACCGCCACGGACCCGGCGTCCACAGGCGTAGGCGGCTCCCAGCAGACCCTTCGCACCGTGTCCGGAGTGATCAGATTCTCCTGAGGCATGTTCAACCGCTCGGCCAGCGCGGAAACCCCGGTCCGCGCAGCGGACAACCGGGCCGCGGCCACCGGATCCTTGTCGGCCCAGGCCCGCGGCGGCGGAGGCCCGACCACAGGCTGCCCCGGCTGGGGCAACTGCGCGTCGGTGAGCGCCCTGACGCGATCGACCGCCGCCTGCCACTGCTCCAGCTGCCGCCGCCCCATCCGATGCCCGAACCCGGTCAGCGCGGCCAGCGCGTGGACGTTGGCCGGCACGGCGAGCGCGGCTTCGACGATGGCCGCGTCCGACAGCACCTTGCCCGGAGATACGTCCCTGCGCTGTGCGATCCGGTCCCGGGTCTCCCACAGTTCGCGTACGACGGCGAGCTGCCGACGCCGGCGGACCTTGTGCATGCCGGACGTACGACGCCAGGGGTCCTTGCGCGGCTCCGCCGGCGGAGCCGACGCGATCGCGTCGAACTCCTGCCGGGCCCACTCCAGTTTGCCCTGCCGTTCCAGCTCCTTCTCCAGCGCGTCCCGCAGGTCGACCAGGAGTTCGACGTCAAGTGCCGCATACCGCAGCCAGGGCTCGGGCAGGGGCCGGGTCGACCAGTCGACCGCGGAGTGGCCCTTTTCGAGTACGAAGCCCAGGACGCCCTCGACCATCGCGCCCAGGCCGACCCGCGGGAAGCCGGCCAGCCGTCCGGCCAGCTCGGTGTCGAACAGGTGGGAGGGAATCATGCCTATCTCGCGGAGACAGGGCAGGTCCTGTGTGGCGGCGTGCAGCACCCATTCCACACCGTCGAGCGCCTCGCCGAGGCCCGACAGGTCAGGGCAGGCGACGGGGTCGACGAGCGCGGTGCCGGCGCCCTCGCGGCGCAACTGAACCAGGTAGGCGCGCTGTCCGTAGCGGTAACCGGACGCGCGTTCGGCGTCGACGGCGACGGGGCCGCTGCCCGCGGCGAACGCGGTGATCACCTCGGCGAGCGCGTTCTCGTCGGCGACGACAGGCGGAATTCCGTCACCGGGTTCGAGGAGGGGGATCGGCGCCTGAGCCTCAGAAGATCCGTTGTCGTCCGGAGGAGCGCCTCCGGTGGTTCGCAGTGAGCTGTCTGCTGCGGTCTCTTGGGCTTCGGTCACCTGTCAAGGGTATCTGTGTATGGACGGCGCCCGCCGACGGAACGTTCCGTCGACGGGCGCCTTGGGGTCGTAAACCGGTCACGCGTCACACGTGTCAGTGAATTCTGTCGGTCATCTCGGTCAGGAGTGGTGGCGGAGCGGTCGTCAGAAGCCGCTCGCCGATGGACGTTCGTCAGTGATCATCGAGTCAGTGATCAGTGTCAGTGGATGATTCCGGTCCGCAGGGCGACCGCCACCATCCCGGCGCGGTCGCCCGTGCCGAGCTTGCGGGCGATACGGGCGAGGTGGCTCTTGACGGTCAGCGCGGACAGGCCCATGGAGACACCGATCGCCTTGTTCGACTGGCCTTCGGCGACCAGCCGCAAAACCTCGACCTCGCGGCCGGACAGCTCGCGGTATCCGCCCGGGTGGCTCGGGGCACCCGGGGGGCGGCGGTGCATACGGGCGCCGGCACCGATGGGGGCGGCGCCCGGCCGGGTGGGGAGCCCGACGTTGGTACGGGTGCCGGTGACGACATAACCCTTCACACCGCCCGCGAGGGCGTTGCGCACGGCTCCGATGTCGTCGGCGGCGGACAGGGCCAGGCCGTTGGGCCAGCCCGCGGCACGGGTCTCGGACAGCAGGGTGAGCCCGCTGCCGTCGGGCAGGTGGACGTCGGCGACGCAGATGTCGCGGGGGTTGCCGATGCGGGGACGAGCCTCCGCGATGGACGAGGCCTCGATCACGTCGCGCACACCGAGCGCCCACAGATGGCGGGTGACGGTGGAGCGGACGCGGGGGTCGGCCACGACCACCATGGCGGTCGGCTTGTTCGGGCGGTAGGCGACCAGGCTTGCGGGCTGCTCAAGAAGAACGGACACCAGGCCTCCTGGAGTGCGGGACAGATCCGGTCTCTGGGGGTGAATCCGGAACGACCGTGCTTTCAAGGTCACAGAGGTCTTCGGCACCAAACCTGTGCTCCTTTAGAGAAAGATCACGATCTGGTGAGTAACAATCCGTGCAATTCGGACACGCGATCGATCATCCGAAGATCGAACGATTTCACTCTGCGTCGATACGCGGCCGAAAGTGGCCGTATCGACAAAGAGCTACTAAAGACGGCGTGCCGATGCACGGCGAACGACAGGACATGGACGTGGCAAAAGGAACGGCCTTGCGGTCCCCGCACGGGGACCGCAAGGCCGGTCAGTCGGTTCAGTCGGTTCAGCGAGGTTCAGCGAGGTTCAACGGGACTGAGGCCCCCGTCGCTGAGGCAGCGTCACCACCGACGCGTCCCCGGGGCCGGCCGGTGGCAGGCCCGCGATCTGGGCGAGCAGGTCGCACCAGGCGGTGAGGTGGGAGGCGGTGTCCGGGACGCCGCCGAGGCCCTCGCGGGGCGTCCAGGAGGCGCGGATCTCGATCTGGGAGGCGGCAGGCCGCTCCGACATCCCGCCGAAGTAGTGCGAACTCGCGCGCGTCACCGTGCCGCTCGCCTCGCCGTACGGCAGCCCGCGCGCCTGGAGCGCCCCGGTGAGCCAGGACCAGCACACGTCGGGCAGCAGCGGGTCGGCTGCCATCTCCGGCTCCAGCTCGGCACGTACCAGCGTCACCAGCCGGAAGGAGCCCTGCCAGGCGTCGTGCCCGGCCGGGTCGTGCAGCAGGACGAGCCGGCCGTCGGCCAGATCCTCCTCGCCGTCGACGACCGCCGCCTCCAGGGCGTACGCGAACGGCGCCAGGCGCTGTGGCGCCCGCGTCGGCTCGATCTCGATCTGCGGCCTCAGCCGCGCGGACCGCAAGGCGTCGACGGCCGCCCGGAAGGGCAACGGAGCTGTCTCCACCGCATCCCGGTCCCCCTCCTTCGCATCGTCCATTCCGCCAGCGCCGTCCGACAGTCGTCCCTGAGCCGCAGCCATGCGGGGAAGGTTAAAGGGAACGGAGCCTCCGTGCGGGGAGGGACACCCGTGGAACGGACCACAGTCCGGTAAGAGCCGTCGCCGGGGCTGTTCGTGGGACTGTCGGTGGGGCGTGCGAGACTTTGGGTCGTGAGCGCGAACCAGAGCCCCGCGGGCCAGCAGCCGACAGCGACGTCCGCCGCCGTCAAGAACGACGCCGTGCAGGATTCCGCCTTCCTGAAGGCGTGCAGACGCGAGCCGGTGCCGCACACGCCCGTGTGGTTCATGCGCCAGGCCGGGCGTTCCCTGCCCGAGTACCGCAAGGTCCGCGAGGGCATCCCCATGCTGGAGTCCTGCACCCGGCCCGAACTGGTCACCGAGATCACACTCCAGCCGGTCCGCCGGCACAACGTGGACGCGGCGATCTACTTCAGTGACATCGTCGTCCCCCTCAAGGCCATCGGCGTCGACCTCGACATCAAGCCCGGCGTCGGCCCGGTCGTCGAGAAGCCGATCCGCACCCGCGCGGACCTCGCCCAGCTCCGTGACCTGACCCCCGAGGACGTCTCGTACGTCACCGAGGCCATCGGCCTGCTCACCCGCGAACTGGGCGCCACCCCGCTCATCGGCTTCGCCGGCGCGCCCTTCACCCTCGCGAGCTACCTCGTCGAGGGAGGCCCGTCACGGACGTACGAGAACGCCAAGGCGATCATGTACGGCGACCCGCAGCTCTGGGCCGACCTCCTCGACCGCCTCGCCGACATCACGGCCGCCTTCCTCAAGGTCCAGATCGAAGCGGGTGCCAGCGCCGTCCAGCTGTTCGACTCCTGGGCCGGCGCCCTCGCCCCGGTCGACTACCGCCGCTCGGTGCTCCCCGCCTCCGAGAAGGTCTTCAGGGCCGTCGAGGGGTACGGGGTGCCGCGTATCCACTTCGGCGTCGGCACCGGTGAACTCCTCGCCCCCATGAGCGAGGCCGGCGCGGACGTCGTCGGCGTCGACTGGCGCGTCCCGCTCGACGAGGCCGCCCGCCGCGTCGGCCCCGGCAAGGCGCTCCAGGGCAACCTCGACCCGACGGTCCTTTTCGCCTCCACGGAGGCCGTCGAGGCGAAGACCCGCGAGGTCCTCGACTCCGCGAAGGGCCTGGAGGGCCACGTCTTCAACCTCGGCCACGGCGTCATGCCGAACACGCCCCCGGACGCCCTGACCCGCCTCGTGGAGTACGTCCACACGAACACCGCCCGCTGAGCCGCAGGCCGGCGCCCGTCACCACGTATGCCGTGCCTGCCTGCCCCACAGCAGGCGGCCCGGCTCGGGCGGCGGCGGGATGCCCGCCCTGAGCGGCCAGGCGAGCAGCATGCCCGCGAGGAAGCCGACGACGTGGGCGGCGTACGCCACGGTGCCGGCCTCGGAGATCCTCTCGCCCGGACGAGTACACCGCCTGCAGCGCGAACCAGAAGCCCAGCACCAGCCAGGCCGGCAGCCGCAGCGGCAGGAAGACCAGGAAGGGCACCAGGACCCAGACCCGGGCCTTCGCGAGCAGCACCAGATAGGCGCCAGGCGCCCAGGGCGTTGGCGATCGCCCCGGAGGCGCCGGTCAGCGGGTCGCCCGAGTCGGCGTTGAGAAGCGCGAAGCCGTACGACAGTCGCAGACGACGTGGAAGAGCGCGTACCGCACATGGCCGAGGCGGTCCTCGATGTTGTTGCCGGACAACTACGCACTGGACACACGTGCAGGTCATGGGTGCGATGTCGAGGCCCTGGTCAGCAACCCGTCAGCGGCGGGCCGAGAGGAGTCCGTCGTTGCTGACTCTGGGCGTGACGCTGGGGACCGTGGCCGGCGGTGCCCCTCAGCCCTCATCGGAAGGCTCAACTCTTGGCACGGCAGTTCGCCCGAGGCATGGGCTCTTTCTTCGAAGTCTGCGACTGCGCCAACCAGAGCCTGGATCTGCTTCCGGGACCAGGCCGGGGCCTCACTGACCGGCGCGGTCGTCCGCACCTGGGCACCTGCCGGGCAGACATCGACCCTGACGGTGGTCAAGGGTCGTCAGCCGAAGCTGTCCATGGCCCCCCTGGCCTGCTACCGGCCCGGCGAACCACCCCGGCTGACCTACCGGATCCGCACCGGCCGGTGTCGCGACCTGATCCCGCTGCTCGACCAGGCACACCAGACCCTTCACGCCCCGATGATCCTGATCTGGGAAAATCTCGCCGGGCACCACAGCCGCCGGATGCAGCGCGCCGTCGCCGACCGGGACCGGCTGACCTTGCACTACCCGGCCGCCTACGTCCCCGACCTCAATCCCGTCGAGCAAGGTCTGGTCGCACCTCAGGCGCACCGCCCCGGCCACCCTCGCCGCCCGCACCCTGGAGGAGCCGACTCGTGCCGTTCGAACAGGTCTCCGTCTCATCCACCACCACCCCACTCTGCCGACCATCTCACCCGGCTCCTGCGGCCGCATCGGCATCGACACCCTCCCCCTACAGCAACGTCGCCCGGCGGCCGCCACACCGGCCTCGATGACGACCAGGCCGTTGATCATGTCCTGTACGTCGTCCATGGGCAGGGCGCGAGGACGGGCAGGCCCGCGCCGTCGATGGCGGTCACACGGTAGGTGCCCAGGCCGGGGACGTTCCGGGTGTGGAGGGATCCGTCCGTGGGGATACCGTCCAGCGCGGCGACCTGGACGGCTGTGAGGGGCTGCGGCACGGCGTCCGAACCGACGAACTCGGCGGCGACGACATCGCCGTCGTCGAGCCGGGCGGCGATCGTGCTGGCCGGCTGCCCCCGTTCGTTGAGGAAGCCCAGGTCCGTGGCGTCCCCTGCCCGGCGCTGGAGTCCACCCTGGCTGCGCTCGGCGGCGTCGCTGACCCGCTGGTCCAGGTTGCCCAGCAGATAGGCACGTTGGGCGTAGATGGTGGTGAGTGCCATCGCGGCACACACCACGGCGAGTGTGAGGCCGATGGACAGCAGCAGGCGTGTGCGCAGGGAGCGTCCGGGCATCCGGGGTCTCACCTGCCGTCCTCGGCCGGCCTGATGGTGTATCCCATCCTGCGCAGCGTGCGGATCATCGGGGCCCGACCCTTGTCGATCTTCCTGCGCAGATTGGAGATGTACGCCTCCACGAGGTTGCCGCTGGCGTCGAAGGAACTGCTCCAGACGTGGTCGAGGATCTGGGCCTTGCTCAGCACCTGGCGCGGGTGGCTCATCAGCAGCCACAGCAGGTCGAACTCCTTGGCGGTCAGCTGGATGGGCGTCCCGTCGCGGTGCGCCTCACGGGTCTTCTCCACCCAGATCCCCGACGGCGAGGACGGACTCGTCGGCCTTCGCATCCTCGACGCCGGCCCTGCGCAGCAGGCCGCGCAGCCGCAGCACGACCTCCTCCAGCGAGAAGGGCTTCGTCACATAGTCGTCCGCTCCCGCGGACAGGCCGTCGATACGGTGCTCCAGTGTGTCCCGGGCGGTGAGCATGAGAACCGGCAGCCGGGGGTTCTCGTGCCGCAGACGCCTGAGCACCTGTACGCCGTCCAGGCCGGGCAGCATTCCGTCCAGAACGACGACGTGCGGTGCGCAGCCGCGCGCGGTGAGCAGCGCGCTCTCCCCGTCGACCGCCGGGTAGGGCCGCCAGCCCGCTTCGGTGGCGGCCACGGACAGCGTCTCGACGAGCCCGGGCTCGTCATCGACGATCAGCACGCGGATCAGGTCCTCGCGGATTCCGGAAGTGCCAGACATGATTCGATCCTGTCGCGGTTGACTGGAGCTTGCTGCTGCGCCTTGGCGAGGCCTGGGGATGCGACATCCCGGGGAGTCACGTGCCGTGGCGTCGGGCTGCTCCTCGGCCTGGCCATACCGCTGATCGCGCCGGTCGGTGCGGGGGCTGTTCCTTCATGCCGTTGCCAGGTGGGTGGCGAGGTAGGCGGTGACGAGCAGCGCCACGATGACCGCGGGTGCGAACTTCCGCGGCCCGTCGCCTTGGCGCAGGTGAGTGACGAGGGCTCCGGTCATCAGAAGCAACAACCCGGTACCGGCGAGGCCGCCGAGCAGCGGTATGGCCAGGCCGAGGAGCAGCCCGACCGCCGCGGCGGCTTCGAGTACGCCGATGGCCCGGTAGGCCGTGACGGAGAAGCCGCTCTCCACGGCCAGTTGGCGCGTCTGTGGCAGGGCAAGGATCTTGGCGGTGCCCAGGGGCAGGAAGAACACCGCGAGCAGCACGGCGAGGACGACGGATGCGACGTTCATGGGGTGACCTGTGTTTTCGCTGGGATCGTGCAACGGTTCGGAAGCGTCCAGGAAGCGGCGTGCGGGTCTTGCGGCTCAGTCACTGACCGCCTCTTTCGTTTCTGACGACATCGTCACCGCAGATGGAATCGTCAGTCAAGAGATAGTGACGATTTCATCATTAGTGACGGTCGTGGATATGATGGTTCTCGAGCCCGTGGGGAAGGGGAGCAGACATGACGGAGGCTGTCCCGAGCCGGCTGGAGCGGCGGAAGGCGCGCACCCGCGCCGCGCTCATCGAAGCGGCCGCGGCATTCATCGCGGCCGGGAAGACGAACGCCCCGATCCTGGAGATCACACAGGCCGCCGACGTGGGTATGGGGTCGTTCTACAACCACTTCGAGAGCAAGGAGCAGCTCTTCCAGGCCGCCGTCGAGCACGGACTCGAGGTCTACGGAAACCTGCTGGATCAGCTGACGGCGGATCTGACCGACCCGGCGCACGTATTCGCGCAGAGCTTTCGCCTGACCGGACGTCTGCACCGCCGCCAGCGGGAGCTCAGCAAGGTTCTCCTGAGCAACGGACTGGCCATGGCCGCCTCGGACAAGGGCATCGCGTCCTTCGTCCTGCGTGACATAGAAGACGCGGTCCGCGCCGGCCGGTTCAGCGCGCGCGACCCCAAGCTCGCCCTGGTTGTCGTCGCGGGCGCCGCGCTCTGCCTCGGCCAGCTCCTGCACGACCATCCCGAGCAGGACGACGCCGAAGCCACCGACCAGGTCACCGAGGATCTGCTGCGCATGTTCGGGCTGTCCGCCGACGAAGCCCACGAGATCTGCCGGCTCCCCCTGCCCGGCCTCGGGACCGTGGTGGAACTGCCGGACTCCGCTGCCTGAGCCCGGCAGTTCACACGAGCAGGAATCCGCAGGGAGACCGCTTCATCCACGACCGTTTCGTCGCTGCTTCCACAGGGCCCCGGTGGAAGCGGCGCAGTCGTCATGCGGTCCTTGTGACGGCTGCACGCTCACTGGTCTGATCAATGGCGGATCCGCTGGTCAGGAGAATGACGCCAGAGAGCGAGACGACGATCGAGCATGACTCCGTGGAGGAGCCGTCCGGGTGCGTCACTCTGAGGGCCGGTGTGGGGTTCTCGGCAGTGAACGCGGAGCGCGGCGGGGACGGCTCGCGCCGCCGGGCCAGGACCGGCGGCCACCCTGATCCCGGGCGGCGGCCGCAGCAGCCGGGCCTGGTCGCGGCGGCCCGGTTCGGGGCTCGACCGCCAGCCCGCCCAGGCCCACACCTGGCCGGGGACGACCGACAGGCTGAGCCATCCGTCCGGAACCAGTGCACGGGACAGGTCTTCGGCACAGCGTCGCAGGTCGGCGTCGGTGACGTGCAGGCTGATCCGGCGACCGCATGCCCGCCCAGCTGGTCCCCCACCACCCTGACCACTTCACCCCAGGAGTTCCTCACCCATGAGCAAGATCTGGTTCATCACCGGCTCGTCCCGCGGCCTCGGCCACCGCATCGCCCAGGCGGCGCTCAGGCGCGGCGACAGGGTCGCGGCCACGGCCCGGGACACTCGCGCCCTCGCGGACCTGGTCGCCGACCACGGCGACGCGGTTCTGCCGCTTCCCCTGGACGTGACCGACAGGGCCGCCGCGTTCAACGCCGTCCAACGCGCCCACGACCACTTCGGACGGCTGGACGTCGTGGTCAACAACGCCGACTACGCCCTCGGCGGCGCGGTCGAGGAGCTCGGCGAGCAGCAGCTCCGCGACCAGCTCGAGACCGCCTTCTTCGGCGCCGTGTGGGTCACTCAGGCCGCGCTGCCCCTGCTGCGCGCCCAGGGCAGTGGCCACATCGTCCAGATCTCCAGCCTCAGTGGAGTCGTGGCCCATCCGATCATGGGCGGCTACGCGGCGGCGAAGTGGGCGCTGGAGGGACTCACGGAAAGCCTTGCCCAGGAGGTCGCCCCGTTCGGGGTCAAGGCCACACTGGTCGAGCCCGGAGCATTCGCCACCGACGTGACCTCCTCCGCCGTGCTTGCCACGCCGATCGACGTATACGGGCCGACACGCCAGGACGTGCTGGCTCAGTTGACGAACTCCAAGGCCGGGGATCCGGCGGCGGCGGCCCGCGCTCTGTTGAGGATCGTCGACGCCGAGAAGCCCCCGCTGCGTGTCCTCTTCGGTGCCCACGCCTACGAGTTCACCCAGCATGTCTACGCCGAGCGACTGAAGAGCTGGAGCGAGTGGGCGTACCTGTCGACCGAGGCAGACGGCGCCTGAACACACGCCGAACAGCAACGACATGGAGTCAGCGATGGATGACATCGTCGGTGCCTGGGAGCTGACGGGCTTTCTGGCCAACCGCGGGGATGCCGTGCGCCGACCGCTCGGCGAGAAGCCGGGCGGACTGCTCCTGTACACCGCCGACGGCTGGATGAGCGCTTTGCTCACGGCCGACTCCGGCGGTCCCGCCGAGCGATGAGAGCGGCCTGCCGCCCTCATCGAGTCCCTCGCCCTGCTGGATGCCCTCGGTGCTCCCCGCGGGACGGTGGCGAACGCCCGCCGCTGCAAACGCACGGCGGACGGGGCGGTGCTCCACCACGTCCGGTGCAGCCACTACGCGCCGTGGGTGGGTACGACCCTGGAACGCGTCGCGCGGCACGCCGCGGACGTACTGGAGTTGACGACGTCCGTACGGGGCTTCGACCCGGCCATGCGCTGGCGCCGCGTCCGTGTCTGACACCGCCCCGACCGCCCTCACAGCCCCTTTCCCTGGAGGTGTGCCGTGCGCACAGCCAATCTCGACAACCGACTCGTCCTCGTCCTCGTCCACGACGACGGTGCGGTGGATGTGGAGAAAGCCAGCAGTGGCCTGTTCTCCGCAGACCCGCAGGCCGTCTTCGACCGCTGGCAGGAATTCACCGCGTGGGCGCAGTCTCCGGCCGCGCTGCGAGCGGATCGTGTCCTCGTGGACGAGAGCCTTCTCGGCCCGCCGGCGCCCCGCCCGCGGCAGGTTTTCGCCATCGGGCTGAACTACGCCGCGCACGCGGCGGAGTCCGGCGCGGACAAGCCCGCGTATCCGCCGGTCTTCACCAAGTTCCCCACGTCGCTGACGGGGCCCTGCGACACAGCCACGCTGCCCAGTGCCGTCGTGGACTGGGAGGTGGAGCTGGTCGCCGTCATCGGCACCCGTGCTCAGGGCGTGCGGGAGGAGGACGCCTGGCGGCACGTGGCCGGACTGACCGTGGGCCAGGACCTCTCCGAGCGCCTGGTCCAACTGGCTCCGCCCTCACCGCAGTTCTCGCTGGGCAAGTCGTTTCCCGGCTTCGGCCCGACCGGGCCGGTCCTGGTGACCCCGGACGAGTTCGACGATCCGGACGACCTGGCGATCGGCTGTGCGGTGAGCGACGAAACCATGCAGGAATCCCGTACGAGCGGCATGATCTTCTCCATACCCCGGCTGATCTCCTGGATCTCCGCCATCTGCCCGATCCTTCCCGGCGACATCCTGTTCACCGGCACCCCGTCCGGTATCGGCGGCGCCCGCAACCCGCGCCGCTTCCTCGCACCCACTGAGGAACTGCACAGCTGGGTCGAAGGCATCGGCTCCCTCCGCAATCCTCTGGTCGCCGGCCCCACTTACCCGGATGGGCTGGTCCCTGTTCCCGGGAGTCCGAGAGGGTGAGCTCTCGCCGGCACGGCGGTCCGCTCGTCCCCGTCCGCTCTTCGGCCACCAGGACACGAAACCTGGGCGACCGGGCGCCGGACCGTGCTGCGGGCGTGGTGCCGCGGCCGTGACCGAGTCACCGACGAGCGGCTGGTCTTCTCCAGCGACGCGGTCGTCGCTTTCAGCCCCGACCCTGCCGGCGCTGGAGTCGCCTGTGTCCCACGGCAGGAGCGACGCCGAGGTGCTGGGCCCGCGAGCATCTCCCGAGGAAGAAGCGGACGAGGACCTCGGTGCGCGACTCCGGTGGGGAGGTGGACGGGCTGCGGTCAGTGCGCTGCGGAAAAAGAGTCCCGCGTCGGCGCGCTCTTGCCGAGGACATAGCCGCCGCAGGGCTCACGGCGCTCCGTACGCCCTGCCTTGGGGCATCAGCAGCGGACGGCACCCTTGGGCAGGTCCCCCTCCGCGATCAGCGGCAGCGCGACAGTGGTGAGCATGTCCCGATAGCGTTCTGCCAGCTGTGAGGGTTGCTTTCTGCTGTACGCCACGAGCTCCCGGTAGAACCCGGGGCCGATTCTCCGTGCGTGCCTGGCCCACCCCAGAGGCACCGCGTTCGCGGGTGCCACCGTCATTCCGATGCCCTCGACCGCGAACAGGAGCGCCGCCGAAACCTGGCCCGTACGTGCGACGGCACGTGGCGTGAACTCGAGATGTCCTGCCACCCGGTCCACCACCTCGCTCATGCCCTGTTCCGGCTCATAGAGCACCCAGTCGGCACCGGCAAGCTCAGCGGGCTCGGCAACGTCCTCCGCCTCGTGCCCCACTGGACCGACCACCACCATCTCCTCATAGCCGAGTGACACAACGGGCCCGTCCCAGGGAGATGGCCGTGGCCCTACGGCGATGTCGCCCTGGCCGCTCCGGACGGCGTCCTCCAGGGCGCGACGGTGTGAAAAGTCGTGCAGGCGCAGGACTGTGGAAGGAAACAGGGAGTGCCATCGTGCGGCGGACGACGGCAGGACGCCCGACGCCACGGATCTCACCGTCAGCACGTGGACGTCGCCCTTGCGGCCCTCGACCACCTGGCGCACGGAGTCCTGGGCGTCCTGAACGGCCTGGAGGGCGCGTTGGGCCTGCGACAGGAAGACCCGGCCGGCGGGAGTCAACGTGATGCCATGACGACCACGTTCGAGCAGATCCGCCCCAAGCTCCTTCTCAAGAGCGCCGATCTGCTGGGACAGCGAGGGCTGCGTGACATACAACCGGACAGCGGCTCCGCTGAAGGAACCGGCGTCACAGATGGCAACGAAGTACTCCAGCTGACGCAGCTGCATGCGATCAAGTTACTCCTTGCTCATCAGGACGTCGGCCTGCCGCCCAGCCCTTCCGGCTGAGGTGACTGGCCCGGACTCGTCAGGACGTGAGAGTGACCCTGGTGTCCTTGCGTGCCAGCCGGGTCAGCAGGTAGTCGACCTCGGTGCGGGCCATGGCGGACAGGCCGGCCCCGGGCCTGCGCTGTGCATCGGACGTCAGCAGCCCCCGCCGCTTCATCACGTACTTGCGCACGGCCAGACCAACACCCGGCTGCTGCTCGTATCGCAGCAGAGGCAGGTGGACGTCGAAGACGTCGTGGGCGGTGTCACGGCAGCCGGCTGCCGTATGGCGGACCACGTCCACGAGCAGTTCCGGCACGCAGTAACCCGTCATGGCGCCGTCCGCTCCACGCTCCGTCTCGAAGTCGAGGAAGAGGCCGCCGTTTCCGCACAGCACCGACAGACGAGGCATGTCACCGGCGGCCTCCATCCGCCGCAGGCTGCTGATCTTCTCCAGGCCCGGCCAGTCCTCGTGCTTGAGCATGACGCACCCGGGGAGGGTGTTCGCGATCCGGGCTATGACGGACGGGGACATCTCCACGGAGAACGACAGCGGGTAGTCCTGGATCACGAAAGGCACATCCTCGCCGATGGCTGCGGAAGCTCCCTCGTAGTACGCCACGATCCGGTCATCGGTCCGCAGCGTGTTGGGCGGTGCGATCATGACACCGGACGCGCCGGCAGACATGACCTCCGTGGACAGCGCACGCATGGCGGCATAGCCGGGCGCTGACACTCCCACGACGATCGGCAGGTCGGTCCGCCCGAGTACGTGCCTGACGATGCGCACGCTCTCGTCGTGGGACAGCTTGGGGGCCTCGCCCATCTGACCGAGCAGGGTCAGGCCGGTGACACCGACAGATGCGTAGAACTCCGTGAGTCGGCTGAGCGAGTCGAAATCAACGGCCCCCTCATCGTCGAACGGAGTCGGCGCGATAGCGAAAACACCCTCGGTCGTACGAGTCAGCAGTGCCATACCGCAACCTTTTTTGGTCAGCTTTTCAGGTTCAGATGCCGGGAATGAGGCCGCCGTCGACCCGGACGACAGAGCCGGTGATGTAGGCGGCCTGTGCGCTCGCCAGGAAGGCGACGGTGGACGCGTATTCGCGTGGCTCTGCGTAGCGTCCCACGGGTATCGACGCGATACTCTCCGAAGACGCCTGTTCCGCGGTCTTTCCCTCCCGTTCGGCTTTCGATCGGTCCAGGAATTGCACACGCTCCGTGCTGATTCTGCCGGGCACCATCACATTGCAGGTGATGCCGTCGGCCGCGACCTCCCGTGCCAATGTTTTCGACCACCCGAGGAGACTGGCACGAAGGGTATTGGACAGTCCGAGGTTGGGAATGGGGGACACCACGCCGGAGCTGGTGCTGGTGATGATCCGGCCCCAGCCGCGGCTCCTCATCGACGGTGCCACCCTGTCGGTGATCGCCATCACCGACAGCACCATGGACTGGAAGTAGCTCAACCAGACCTCGTGGCCCTGACCCAACACGGGTGAGGGCGGAGGCCCGCCGGTGTTGTTGACGAGAATGCCGATCGGGCCGAGGGCGTCCTCGACGAGTGCGACATTCGCGTCGATCGCGCCCAGATCGCCGAGATCCCATTCCACCCCCAACGCGTTGCCGCCGACACTCTTCACCACTTCTGCACGCTTCTGCGCGGCCTGCAGATTGATATCGGCAATGGCGATATTGGCCCCCTCCTCCGCGAGGACCTGCGCGACAGCGCCGCCGATACCTCCGCCTCCGCCCAATACAAGCGCGGTTTTTCCAGTAATTCCCAGATCCACGGTTCCGCTCCTCAAGGCGCCCAGGTCTTCAGTATTACGGCAAGTCTTGATATCCCGACGACTGTGGCACACCATGTAAATCGTTACCAATAGGAATTAACCTCATGCTCCATAGGCAACTCCTATGTGACATCCGTAGGACAGGCGGCATGAGTGGGCAAAGATGGTTCCGGGGCGTGAACGTCCCGTTCCCCAAAATGATGCGTGGCGTGATGGCCCGCAGTTGGAGACTCGATATGTCCTTGCCGGAAACCATGCAGGCGGCAGTGCTGGGCGGCGAGCCCGGCGTCATCAGAACGACCACGCTGCCCGTGCCTCCAGTGGGTCCGGAAGACGTCCTGGTGCACGTCCGTAGAGCGTCCCTGTGCGGCACGGACCTGAAGATCCGCAGTCGCCATTTCTTCCCGGACGGCGGACCGGACCCCGATGTGTTCGTCCCGGGGCACGAGTACGCGGGAGTCGTCGCCGCCGTCGGGGACACCGTCGACGAGTTCCGCGTCGGCGACCGAGTCGTGACCGAAGCGCACCGCGGCTGCATGCGCTGTGCCAACTGCCTGGCCGGGGGCTACACCGACTGCCTCAACTACGGTCACCGGCGCAAGGGCCACCGTGTGCAGGGGATGACCGTGAACGGGGGATTCGCCGAGTACGCGGTCAACCATGTCTCCACCCTTCACCGGCTTCCGGAGTCGGTCGACTTCGACGCCGCTGTCGTCCTCACGACGGTGGGCACGGTCATGCACGCCTTCGACGTACTCGGCTCCCTGCTGGTCGGCGCGAGCATCGCGGTGATCGGGCCGGGCCCGATAGGACTGCTCGCCACGCAGGTCGCCCGCGAGCTCGGCGCTCGGACGGTGGTCCTGATCGGCACACGTGACGCCCGCCTGGAGATCGGCAGGTCATTCGGCGCGGACCTCGTGCTCAATTCCCGTAACGAAGACGCCGTTGCCGCGGTTCGCGAAGCGACGCAGGGCACGGGCGCCGACATCGTTCTGGAATGCTCGGGCGCTTCCAGCGCGGTGGACGACGCCCTCCGTATGACCAAGCGGGCCGGCAAGGTCGTGCTCGTGGGTTTCTTCGAGGAGCCGGTGCGCGCCGATCTCAACCACGCGGTGATGAACGGCATCTCGATCGAGACGGTCCGCGGTGAGGGCACCGGCTCACTGGCCCGCGCGGTCTCCCTCGCGGCCCGCGGGCGTCTGCGTACCGCTGAACTGATCACGCACCACTTCCCTCTGCAGAATGTCGGCGAAGCCTTCGACACGTACGCCGAACGCCGGGGCAACGCCATCAAAGTCATGCTGGATGTGTCCGAGGACGGGGGAGCGCGCCAATGACCAACGACGGCCGTAAGGCCCGGCCGACTGCCGCCGCACCTGGACGTGAGGGGGCGGCAGCGACCATGGCGACGGTCGCCGCCACCTGGCTGGGCGCGTTGAGCCAGGAACAACTGCTCCTCGCCCTGTACGAATCGCCGCTCGACCCCGAAGCGGAGGCCGAGAGGCTGCGGTGGTTCTACACGCCGACGAATCACGGCGGACTGGCCATCCGGGAGCAGAGCGCCTACCAGCAGGGCCTGGCCATGCAGTTGGTGGCGAGCGGGTTGTCCGAGGCCGGATACGCCACGGTCGCCACGGTGATGGGTCTCGAGAACACCCTGGACCAGGTGGAAGGATGGCGGGTCGACTGGGGCCGGGAGCGCGGGCGCGATCCCGGTCTGTACTGGCTGAGGGTCTTCGGCCGACCCGGTGACCCGGTCTGGGCCTGGAGGTTCGGGGGCCACCACATCTCCCTGAACAACCTGATCGTGGCGGACAGACTTGTCTCGACGACACCGTGCTTCATCGGCGCCGATCCCGCGAGGACCGTGCTGCTGGGTGGATTCCTGGACCCACTGGGCGGGATCGAGGGTCAGGCACGGCAACTGGCGCGAACGCTGAGCGCACCACAACTCCGGCAGGCGCTGCTCCACCCGTCGGCCGTGTCCGACATCGTCTCCGGCAACAGGCCGCGAGTCCGCCGGGGCGACACCATGATGCACATGCAGGACCTGTGGCGCGGAAGCTTCTCGGACCCGGCTCTGGCACGTCTCGTGGACGACATCGACCGTCGGGCCGAGGAGGCCAGCGGATACACCGAGGAGGACCACGCGCGCGTGGCGATCACAGTTCCTCCCCGAGGCATCAGCGCACGCGATCTGGACGAGGAGCAGCGCCACGGTCTGCGACGGCTGCTCTCCCTGTACACCGGCCGGGCTCCGGAGGACCTCGCACAGGAACACGGAGTCCGCCACGCCTCCGACGGCGTCCTCGACGAGATCCACTTCAGCTGGTCCGGCAGCCTGGACGCCGGCGAACCGCACTACTACCGGCTCCACGGCCCCCGTGTGCTCATCGAGTACGACAACACCCAGAGGCTTGCCAACCACGCCCACTCGGTTTGGCGTGACCCGGCCTCCGACTTCGGCCTGGACGTCCTTGCGGAACACCGGGCACGGGCGGCCCACTGACGGACCGCGCGGTCAGGCGCTCGGCCGGACGTTCGCGACGGGGTCCGTCAGCGAGGTCGGCGGTCATGCCTGCGCGGTGGCAGGCGTATGGCGTCTGACCAGGCCCCTGCGGTCGTAGGAGGGGGTGCCGAGGAAGCCGACGAATCAGTGGCGACGCGTCGAGTCGACGGGCCGAAGCCATGGGCTGTCGGTGTCTGATGCCCTGCGAGAAGGCTTCCGGCGTGCCGCAGTCGAAAACGGATACGATAAGGCCGAAAATCCTGGTCGGGATACGTGCCGACAGAAGATCTGGCTGAGAGGGTGACCGCGTCATGGCTTCGGAGGCCCAGCCGGTTCCGGGAAATCCCGCTTGGTGGGCGAGCCGGAAGCCCGCTCCTGCGTACCGGCGCGGGCGCCCCCCGATGGACGCCGGGCGGATCGTCGACACGGCCCTGAAGCTCATCGACGAAGTCGGCATCCAGACGGTGACCCTGCGTATGCTCGCCGATGCGCTGGACTCGGGCACGGCGACGCTCTACCGGCACTTCAACGGCAAGGACGAGCTCCTCGCTCTTGTCGCCGACAGAATCCTGGGCGAAGTCAACGTCCCGTCCGAGGAGCTGGACGGTCTTACCTGGCGGGAAGCCGTGACCGTCGTGGCAACGGCTTTCTACGGTGCCCTGTGCCGGCACCCCCACGCGCTGTCCTTGCTGGCTGCCCAGGTTCCCGTCGGCCCCAACGGTCTGCGAGCCAGGGAACGGCTCATCACCCTGTTCCTGAGTCACGGGTTCCCGGTCGGCCTGGCCGCTCGGGCCTTCACCGCCATCGGCCACTACGTGATCGGCTTCGCCATCCAGCAGCACGGCCCGGGAACGCCAGGCCCCGAGGATCAGATGCAGCTGCGGGACTTTTACAACTCACTCGACCCGACTGCCTATCCGGCAACGACGGCGGCGGCCCACGCGTTGACCTCCGCACCACTGCACGAGGAGTTCCGGTTCGGTCTGGACCTGCTCCTCGACGGGCTGGAAAAGGCCAGGGTCGACTCGCCGCAGAATTCTGAAGAAGGCCCAGGAGCAGCCGGATAGCCGCTTCCGGGCGCCGAACATGGTGCCCGCGGCGCGCCGGTGGCGGGCGTATACGACGGCTGTGGTCTGCAAGAGGCCGGTGTCACCCACACCGATCCGGGCGGCGCGGAGCCGGGGTGCGAAGCCTTCGGCCGCGCGCCGCGGCGCGCGGCACGGTGTGGTCGTCGAGCGTCGGATGGAGCAGCAGCCGGAAGTGGACCGAAACAGCGGTGTCGTACCCGCGTTGGGCCCACCGTGGCGGCCGACGCTCCGCCGGCGAATGTGGGCGGGATTGTTCGGGCGGGGTTCAGATGCACGCCGCCGAGCCCTGCTGGCGCGCGGCTCCTCAGCGCCAGCCGATCCAGTCGGCCACGGCGCGGCCCATGACGCTCTCCAGGTCGTGCCCCTTCAGCCAGGGCAGTTCCTCGGTGAACATTGTCACCGCCTGGCGCCATGGGCAGTGGAGGCGAGTGATGTCCGTGCCCCAGAACATCCGCTCCGCGCCGTATGCGTCGAAGACCTTCCGCAGTACGCCGTGGGTGCTGGCGAACGGGTACGCGTCCGTTGCCATGCTCGGTACGCCCGTAGCCTTGACCGCGATATTGGGGTGGCGTGCGAGGGCGAGCAGGGCGTCGAGGTGTGCGGTCGCATCGGGCAGCTTCTCGAACGGGTTGCACGCTAGGTGGTCGAGCATCAGGCGCATCTGCGGGTACCGGGCGGCGATGTCGCCGACGGCGGGCAGGTACGGGGGCATCACCATGAGCCCTATGGCGATGCCGCGCCGGTCGGCGGCCGCCCACAGCCAGTCGAGCCCGCCCGACGCGAGGCGGTCGGCCGTCTCCGGCGCCGCCAGCATGAAGCGCAGGCCCAGCATGCCGGGTTTGTCCAGCCATGCGTCGACGAGGGACTCGTCCGCGGCCTCGTCGAGGGGGAACCAGCCAAGGGTCGCGAACCGTTCTGGATGCTGCTTCGCCGCCTCGACCGCGTAGTCGTTCGCGTCGGCATCCCAGATCGCCGGACAGTTGACGGCGCGGTCCACGCCGGCCTCGTCCATGTCGCGCAGGGCGGTGCCGACGGTGTACGGCGCGCGCCAGTGGTGCGGCGGCGCGCTCTCGCCGGCCCAGAGGTGGATCTGTGCGTCGATGATCTGCACGGGGATTTCCTCTCAGTTCGTGATCTCGGGGCTCGGCCGGCCGCACAGGCGCGCTCTCGTCCAGTCGGCGACGAGGGCGTCGCGGTCGTGCTTGTGGTTGTAGACGCAGTGGTTGCCGTCGGAGAAGATCACCATCTGCGTGTCGTCCGTGGGCGCGCCCTTCAGTACAAGTTCCGCGAGGTCGTTCGAGACCATGGGATCCTTGCCGCCCTGCACGACCAGTAGCGGATAACCTGCGTTGGGCCCGTCGGCGAGCGGGGTGATGGTCTTCCACACGTCCATCGCACGGTCCGGGTCCTCTGTTCCGCAGGCGGCCACCATTTTGGAGAAGAAGGTCCCCATGGTTGGCGGTACGAGCCATGGGGCGTGGATGCCGCCGTTGTCGACGCACGCCCGGATCCGGGTGTCCTGCGCCGCGACGGCCATGGCTACGCTGCCGCCCATGCTGTTGCCGATGAAGCCGATCGGGCGGGCCGGCGAGCGCCCGGCGAGGAAGTCGACGGCTCGCCCGTAGGCGTCACGCCAGTGTGTCGTGAGGTAGTGATCGTGGATGAGCCGCGTTTCGCCCTGCCCTGGCCCGTCGAGCATCAGTGCGTCGATACCCCGTGCCGCGAGCGACTCGCCGAGGCTGTCGAAATCCATGGCCCAGCCCTCGACACCCCCGATGACGATGGCCGAGGCGGCAGCGGTGTCACACGCGAGGACCAGCCACCCCGTCAAGGGACCGCGTTCGGTTTCGATCGTGACGCGCTCGCGGTCGGCGCTCAGCGCGGCGGCTTGTGCGTAGAGCTCCGCCGCCCGCGCGAAGATCTGGCGACGCTCGGCAGTGTCGGACAGCATCATCATCTGGCTCATGCGGAGCAGGGCGGACGCACGGCGCAGGTACGCGATCCTGGTGGGCCTCCCTGCCAGTTCTGTGGCGCCCTCGACGCGACGCAGGCACACTGCCGCGAGCTCCGTGGCAGCCGAGCGCCAGTCCTGTCCCTCGACCACGCGGGCACGTACCTCGATGGCATCCGCGTAGTCGACGCCGTAGCCGGTCATGCGCTCCAACGGGAACTGTCGCAGCGCGGCCTGCGATTCGACCGAGAGCTTCGACGTGGCTTCCTCCGTCTCCATGCGGCTGCCGACGAAGTCGAGGGTCACGACCGGTGCCGGGCGGCCCTCGGCGACCTCCTGCTGTGCTGACATTCCTGAAGCTCCTCCTGTTCGGTCTGACGCATGGCGGTACGCCCAGCGGCTGTCCGGCGAGCTGCGGCAGCGAGATGCGCCTGTAACGGCCGCCGCAGTGAAAGGTGCAGCGCTGGAAAGCGGCCTGTCCGGGAATACTGGCAGCCGCAATTTCGATTACAACGTATCCGTAATGACATGTTGGCGCAACGGACAGGAGGCGCAAAGTACAGGTGTGGGTCAAGGCGCCAGGACGCGGCCTGAGTCGGCCGCCGGCTCGGCATCGTGTGGCTCGGACCCGCTCTCGCTGAAGTGGGCCGGGGTGCGCTGCGCGTCGAACAACGTTCGCGGTGCCGGGACGGCTGTCACCGCGGGGTGAACTCCTTGACCGCGGTGGTGAATGAGGCCGACCAGTCGGTCGTGATGATGCCGCCGATGTATCCGTCGGGCCGGATCAGGATCAACGTGTCGCCCGCGACGCCGTAGATGCTGGTCAGCTGGCCGGTGGCGTCGGTGATGTAGTCACTGTCGATTCCTCGCCCGCCGCGTACGGCGTAGCGGCGCAGTACGGCACCCCCGGCCGGCCACGTCAAGTTGGGCAGAGCCTCGGTGGCGTTGGGGCCGAAGGCCAGCACGGTGAAGTGCGGCCCCTGGAAGACCTCGAACAGGCGGCTGGTGCCGGGTGCGGTGCACGGCGCGTCCGGTGCCCGGTCGCCCACACGCAGGGTCTTGGTGGCCGGAGCGTCGGCGGGGGCAAGCGGGCCGCCGCGGTAGGAGAGCGAGAGCTGCCGCTCTTCGTCGCCGCGCTTCAGACCGGCGACACGGTGCTTGCTGAGGCTCTGGTACAGCTCGCTGGACTTGCCGAGGACGCCTGCGGCGATCGGGAGCCGTTCGGACTCGTAGCTGTCGAGCAGGCTGTCCGGCGCGCCGGCGATCGCCTGGCCGAGCTTCCAGCCCAGGTTGTAGACGTCCTGCACGCCGGTGTTGAGGCCCTGCGCACCGGCCGGGGTGTGCACGTGGGCGGCGTCGCCCGCCAGAAAGACCCGGCCCACGCGGTAGTGCTCGACGAGTCGGACGTTGGGCCGGAACGCCGAAGTCCAGGTGATGTCGCGGAGCTTGACGCCGGTTAGCGCGTAAAACTGGTCGGCCAGGGCGGCATGGTCGAGGTTCGGGGTCTCGCCCGGCTTCAGCCGGATCATCACCTGGAACTGGCCGGAGTGCGGCAGTGGGCAGGCTCCTGCGGATGCCCGGGGCCACATGTGCCACCGGTCGCGGGACAGTCCGTCGATCGTGCAGTCGATGATGAGGGTCTTGTCGGACTCGTCGGTGTCCCCGACGAAGCCGAGCCCGGTTGCCGCGCGGACGGCGCTCGCGCCGCCGTCGGCGCCGACGAGGTACTTGCTGCGCACCCGCTCGCCGGTGGAGAGCGTCGCCGTGACGCCGTCGGTGTCCTGTGTGAAGTCCTCCAGGGCGACCCCGTACTCGATGGTGAGTCCGAGGCGTTGGAGCAGGCGGTGCAGGATAGCGTCGGTGCGGTGCTGCGGCAGCAGCAGGATGTTGGGGTAGGGGACGTCCGGGGTCGGCTTGTTCCGCTGCTGCATTTTCCATGGCGCCGTGACAGGCCCGAGGTGAATGCCCGCGAGAGGGTAGGGCCCGCCCTCCGCGTGCGCTTCCTGGAGCACTCCGAGATCCTCGAGGACTTCCTGGGTGCGGGGCTGGACCCCCTTGGCGCGGGAGCCCTCGAAGGCGTGCGGTGCCTTGTCGACGACACGGACGCGAAGACCGCGCCGTAGCAGGTCGGCCGCGAGGGTGGAGCCGGTCGGGCCGCCTCCGGCGACGAGGACGTCGATGTCGTGGGGTTCTGTCATGGGGATCGACCTCACTTGATTCTCTCGAACGGGGCGGCGAGCGGCTGCGCTGTGCTGGGGGCCTTCGGGCTGGACCACGTGTCCCCGCTCGGCGGCGGGTGGGCACACGACTGGAAGGGGCGGTCCGGATGGCGTCGGGGTTTCCGCCGCGGCCCGCCTCCAGCGTTTTGGCTACGATGCAGGCACTCTTTTTCGGATACAGCGTATCCGTTTATTAGGGGAGAGGGCAAGCTGTGCGACCTGACCTGTCACGCCGCCGGTTCGCTTCTCCCCGGGTCGGGCGGGATGCGCACGGGCGGGTGCCTGCCGGGCCCCGTCGAGCCTTGAGGGCTCCGCGTGTACGGCCGTGTAAGGGCCGGCTGGGCTGTGTCCGGCGTCGGCACAGTGCAGACGAATGCCAGGCCGCACTGGGTCGGCACCCACCATCCTGCGGCGCTGGATACGCGTTTCGCATGGAAGTGCATGCCATTCGCGTCAGGACTCAGGGATGCCAGGCGCACCGAGTGTGCGCAGAAGCCGCTCGCCGGATTCCAGCAGCCTGCCCCTGACTTCCTGGAGATCCGCACCGAGCAGGGAATGAGCGCGCTTGCGCCACCGGCCGGCGATCATCACGGCCTCGATATTGGCAATGTCGGCGTGCAGCGCCGCGGCGACCGGGTCGTGGGCGGGCCAGAGATTCAACGAGCGAGTATCGATGACGACGAGGTCGGCCTGCATACCGGGCTCGATCCTGCCGACCTGGTCGGCCAGCCCCAGTGCTCTGGCCCCTTCGGATGTCGCCCATGCCAACGCTTGCTTGCCGGTGACCGATGCCCTCTCCGAAGCCGCGCCGGTCGATTGCCGATGACGCTCGTGGTCGAGGGCGCGTTGGTGGGCCAGAGCGATGCGCGCGGCAGTGAGGATGTGGCCGGGTGCGACGCTGTCGACATCGGTGCCGAGCGAGGGCGCCGCACCGAGCCGCAGCAGTGGCCCGGTGAGGGGCGTGCCGTGGCCTTGACCGAGTTCGTTCTCGGGGGTGATGGAGAAGGTGACATCGGCCTCGACCAGCGACTTGAGCCACTCGTCGGGCAGCCCCGCACCGTGCACGACATTGGTGCGCGATCCGAGCAGGCCGGCGGTGCGCACGGCGTCCCATGCGGCCGTTGGCTCGCCGCCGCTGTGATGCATGGATACGACGATGCCGCGCTCGTTGGCGGCCCTGAAATCGGCCACCGCGACGTCGGGGGTCGAGTATTGGGGCCCTTGGGCGGCCATCCCGAGCGTGAGCAGGGAATGTCGGCGGACGGGGCCGTCCAGCAGCCTGTCGATCTCGGGAAGCGGGTGGGTGATGTGGGGCGCCCGATAGGGCGTGCCATGCAGGAAGACGGCGCGTATCCCGGATTCCAGCAGTCCTTCTATAGCGGCATCGGCATGCTCGGGAGTCCGGTTGTTGTGACACCAGTCGCCGATCGTGGTGGTACCGCAGTTGATCTGGTTCAGTGCGCCGGCGAGATTGCCGATGAGCATGTCGTCGGGACTGTAGTGGCCGGCGAGCCCACCGTGCAGGTGGGTGAGATATTCGAGCAGGGTCCAGTCGGCACCCACGCACCGCAGTCCGGTCTGCCAGGTGTGCAGGTGTGCGTTGACCAGGCCTGGCATGACGATGCGTCCGGAGAAGTCGATGCTGTCGGCGTCCGTCACGTCAAGGCCGTAGCCCATGTCGGCGATGCGGTCGTTGTCGACAAGTACGTCGATGTGCTCGGCGTCGGGGCGGCCGGGCGTCAGAGTGATCACGCGTGCCCCGCGCAGCAGTGTGCGGCTCATGCAAGCCCCTCCCCGTACGAGGAGGGGCGACTCGTCGCGGTCATGTTGAAGCTCCTTGCCGGTGGCGTCGTTGCCTGGTTGGCGGCTCGGGTCAGGGTGCAGCTTCCGTGCGTCAAGCCGTGCGGCTGAAACGGGAGGTGGGCAGACCGGAGAAAGTTAACGGTTACAGTGTTGCCGTTACTCGGGCTCGCGTCAATGTGGTGGCTGGGCTGTGGGGGCCGTGGTGAGCGGTGTCGTGGCGCACCGGCCGTGCGGGATCGACTGTGTGGCGGGGTGGGGCGTCGTCGATGGCCGTGCCGGTGACCACGGGCTCGGCGCCGTCTTCGCCGAGTGGGCAGAAGTCCTACCGGTCCAGCCGTGCGGCGTAGGTCGTGTCGTCGAGCACCCGCCGGATGCCGGCGGACCCCTGCCTCGGTCGCTCCAGTGTCGACTCGTGCAGGTCTCTCGTCCGTACGGGCTGGCGTGGAGTCGAACTGTTGTTTGATCATCTGGCCGGGGTGCGGCCCGCTGCGTACGGCTTCCAGCCGAGTCCAACGATCGCGTGATGCGCCCGCTCCCGCGCTCGGCCTGAAGGCTTTGCGCGGCGGTTGAGGGGCAGGCCGGGGTGGCGTCCGGCCAAGTGGTGTAGCGGACAAGGCGCCGGAATCTGCAGGTCATCGCCGCATCGGTGCGGTTCGAGGCCGCGCATGGTGCTGACTGCAGGTCAGCCGCTGTGCGATCCGGG